>JAUNRO010000443.1 GCA_030544185.1 Propionibacteriaceae bacterium
TGCAGGACCGCGGCGAGCGTGGCATCGCGGGCGTCGCGGTGTCCAACGGGCGCGAGGTTGTGCACACCGATCGACGCGGGCGCTATGAGCTGCAGGTCCGCGACAAGGACACCGTCTTCATCAGCAAGCCTGCCGGCTGGGACACCCCGGTCAACGACCGCAACGTCGCCCAGTTCTTCTATCACCACGCGCCCCAGGGCACCCATGAGCAGCAGCTCCGCTTCGGTGGCCTGCAGCCGACCGGCGACCTGCCCGACGCGGTGAACTTCCCCCTCGCCGCCAACCCCTCCTCGGAGCGCGGCGACACCAAGTGCCTGGCCCTCGGGGACGTCCAGACCTATTCCAACAACGAGATCTCCCACGCCCGCAACGGCGCGATGCGCGACATCGCCGGAGTCGACGACGCGGACGACTGCGGCGTACTCATGATCGGCGACATCGCCGGCGACGACCTCGGCATGTATCCCCGGCTCCAGCAGAACCTGTCCGTCATGGGCAAGGTCCTCCGCGGGCTCCCGGGCAACCACGACTATGACATCGACGCCACCAACACCGAGTGGGCCTTCGACACCTATCGCCAGGCGTGGGGACCGGAGAACTATTCCTATGAGGTCGGCGACGTCCACATCATGGCGCTCAACAACGTGAAGTATCCCTGCACGCCGGACCTGAACACCGACGGCAAGCGGCCGCACTGCGCCGACCCGGCGGGCTCGCCGCAGTATTCCGGCCAGCTCGGCGCCGAGACCCTCGAGTGGATCCGTCAGGACCTCGCCCGCGTGCCGCGGCAGAAGCGGATCGTCATCGCCACGCACATCCCGATGGTCTCCCACGCTGACGCCGGCTCCACCAAGCACCAGACCCAGGATCTGCTCGAGCTGATCGAGATCCTCAACGGGCGCCCCACGCTGACACTGTCCGGCCACACCCACTCGGTGGAGAACATGGTGCCCGGCGACTCGCTGGCCGAGTGGTCCGGCGCCGTCGGGCTGGACAAGCTGCCGTTCCACAACATCGTGGTCGGCGCCGTCTCCGGCGACTGGTATTCCGGCGATCTCAACATCGACGGCGTGCCCAATGCCCTCCAGCGCGACGGTGCCGTCCCCGGCTACTTCGCCCTGGACCTCGGTCGGCGCACCGAAGTCGCCACCTTCCACGCCACCGGCCGCCCCGGCGACCAGATGGGTCTCGGTGTGAACACCCCGCACTGGCGCAACTGGGCTCAGACGCTGCTCGACTGGCGCACCGCCAACCCGGTCCGCAATCGCGACGCCGTCCCGCCCGTGACCGTCGGTGATCTCGGCGATCAGAACATGGTCTCGCGCGCCGATCTGCGCGACGGTTCCTGGCTGACCGCCAACGTGTGGAACTCCACCACCGACTCCAAGGTCACCGTCTCGATCAACGGTGCCGCTCCCGTCGCCGCCGAGCTCACCCAGCCCGCGCGGGGCGAAGAGGTGCGCCGAGGCGTCGAGTGGGCCGATCCCTATGCCGCCACCCGACAGCTCACGGTCGCTCGCTTCGCCTATGAGTCGACCTCCGGCGATCCCGATGGCCAGGGCTTCAGCCTCTATGCCGGCACGCAGTATGGTCCGTCGGCTCCGCGGCCGGGCAACAACATCGCGGTGACCATGACGCACCTGTGGAAGCTGCCGCTGGCACAGGATCTGCCGAATGGCGTCCACCGTGCCGATTGGACCTGGACCGACCGGCACGGGCGCGACCAGCGCGAGACCATCCTGTTCGAGGTCGTCGATGAGCGTCCCGAGCAGTGGAACTTCCGGACGCAGGTCTTCGCGGACTGAGTCAGGGCACCGATGGCCCTATCCCGGACGCCGGGGGTAGGGCCATTTGCCTGCTCACTAGGCTGTCGCCATGGCCCGCTCCGAAGGATCGATGCGCCTCAGCGCCGCCCGCCGCCGCGAGATCGCCGAGCTGCGGCTCATCGCACAGGGTGTGGTGGACCGTCCGTTCGCGGATCCTCGCGCGGTCGCGCGGCACTTAGGCTGTCTCCAGGGCCAGCATCTCGGCGGGGTGATGGCGGCCACGGCGCTGCGGTTGCATGCGGGGCTGGGGTTGACGGAGGTACGCGCGGGTTTCGCTGACGGTTCGATCGTGCGCGGCTATCCGATGCGCGGCACGGTGTTCCTGGTCGCCGCCGATGACATCGCGTGGATGACCGAGATCACCAGCGCCCGCCAGCTTCAGGGCGCCGCCACGCGCCGGGCCGAGCATGGGTTCAGCGAGGCGGATCTCGACCGGGCCGCCGAGGTCGCCCGCGCGGCCCTCGCGGAGGCGCCCGGAGCCAGCCTCAGCCGCGAGGGCCTCAGCCAGGCGCTCAGTGAGCAGGGCATCGCGCTGGATGGGGGACAGCGCTATCACCTGATTTATTCGCTCATCGTGGCCGGCATGCTGGTCTATGGGCCCCTGCATGGCAGCGACC
>JAUNRO010000444.1 GCA_030544185.1 Propionibacteriaceae bacterium
CCGGCGCGCTCGAACAGCTCGTATTCGGGGAGCAGCGCAGCGGTCGTCCCGGCCGCATAGACGTTGGCACCCAGCTGCGGAAAGTTCGCGCGGTCCTGCACCCGATCGCGCAGGTCCGGCCAGCCCCGGTCGAACTCGTGGTTGCCGACCGCCGTCGCATCGAGTTCCGCGGCATTGAGGATGTCGAGCGTCGGGTTGTCGTCCTGGACCAAGGAGGCGAACAGGGAGCCGCCGATGTTGTCACCGGCCGAGACGACCAGCGAGTTCGCCTCCCCCGCAGCCGCGCGATAGGACTCGATCTGCCCGAAGAAGGCGACCGTGTCCGGGCTCGCAGTGGCGATGCGGCCGTGGAAGTCGTTGAAGCTGATCACCGAGAGCTGCGCGGTGGAGGTGCTGCAGCTGTCGGCCTGGATTGCCTGGGCGGAGGCGGCGAGGGCGGGACCAGCGGGCTCGGCGTACGCGCTGGTGATCGGTCCGGCGGCGAGGGCGATCGCACACGCGAACGCGCCCCCGCGGATCCGGTCGCGGATCTGCATGGCTCTCCTCAAGGAGGGAGGGATGGGTCCGAGCCAAGGTCGCGCACCGCGCCGCTCAATTGCAAGCATTCACCGCAGAGTTGTCCTGGAGTTCACTCTGCGCGGGCGTGCGCCGCAGCCGCCTCAGAACGCGCTCTCCGGGAGCTCCATCACCGACGCGTCGACGGCCTCTGCCATCTTGCGCTCCGCGGTGAGCCGCGGCAGCTGGGTGCGGGCGAACCACTTGGCGGCGGCGACCTTGCCGGCATAGAAGTCGCGATCGGCCGCAGTGAGGTCCTCGCCCACATCGAGGCGCTGCTGAGCGGCCTCGCCACCGCGCAGCATCAGCCAGGCGCAGACCAGATCACCCAGGCACATCAGCAGCCGGGTCGTGTTCAGCCCGACCTTGTAGATCTCGGTCGGCTGCCCCTGCACGGCCATCAGGTGCTGCGACATCGTCGCGAGGATCAGTGCGCAGTCCTCGGCAGCCCGGGCGAGCAGCTTGCGCTCCTCGCCGAGCGGGCCCTCAGTCTCCAGCCACTCCTCGATCTCGTTCGAGACCAGCTGGACCGCGCGGCCGCGGTCGCGGACGATCTTGCGGAAGAACAGGTCCTGGCCCTGGATCGCGGTCGTGCCCTCATAGAGGGTGTCGATCTTGGCGTCCCGGACGTACTGCTCCAGCGGGTAGTCCTTCAGGAAACCCGAACCGCCGAAGGTCTGCAGCGACTCCGAGCCGAGCAGCTGCCACGCCCGCTCCGAGCAATAGCCCTTCACGATCGGCAGCAGCAGATCGTTGACCGCCTCGGCGTCGGCATCCTCCCGGCCCTCGTGCTCGGCGAGCCAGACCTTGTCCTGCTGGACCGCGGCAAACATCACCAGCATCCGCAGCGCCTCCGCCATGGCCTTCTGGGTCATCAGCGAGCGGCGGACATCTGGGTGATGGGTGATGGTGACGCGGGGGGCGTCCTTCGCGGGCTGGGTCAGATCGGCGCCCTGGACGCGCGACTTGGCATAGTCCAGCGCATTCAGATAGCCCGTCGACAGCGTCGCCATCGCCTTGGTCCCGACCATCATCCGTGCGTGCTCGATCACATGGAACATCTGGGCGATGCCCTGGTGGACCTCGCCGAGCAGCCAGCCGACCGCGGGCGCCTGCGCGCCACCGAAGGTGAGCTCGCAGGTCGTGGAGATGTTGAGGCCCATCTTCTTCTCGACATTGGTCGCGACGACGCCATTGCGCTCGCCGGTGAGCTCACCGGTCTCGATGTCGAAGTGGTGCTTCGGGACCAGGAAGAGACTCAGCCCCTTGGTGCCGGGGCCGCCCACCCCCTCGACCCCCACCGGGCGCGCGAGGACCAGATGCATGATGTTCTCGCTGAGGTCGTGCTCGCCCGAGGTGATGAACCGCTTGACGCCCTCGATGTGCCAGGTGCCGTCGGGCTGCAGCAGCGCCTTGGTGCGCCCCGCGCCCACATCCGAGCCGGCATCCGGCTCCGTGAGCACCATCGTGGCGGCCCACTGGCGATCGATCATGTGGCGGGCGATCTTCTTGTCCCGCTCCGTGCCGAGGGTGTGAGCGAGCTGGCCGAACTTGGGACCCGCGGAATACATATAGAGCGCCGGGTTGGCGGCCAGGATCAGCTCCAGCACCGCCCAGCGCAGCGACGGAGGCGCCTCCACCCCGCCCAGCTCCTCGGACAACTCCAGGCGCCACCAATCGCTGTCCATATAGGCCTTGTAAGCCATCTTGGTGGTCTCGGGAATGGTCACCGAGTGTGTGCTCGCATCGAACACGGGCGGGTTGCGGTCACCCTCGGCGAAGGGCTCGGCGAGCTTGGTGCGGCAGAGGTGGTCCATCTCGGAGAGAGCGGTCTCGGCCGTCTCGCGGTCCATCTCATGGGCCGGGCCGGCGCCGAGCACGGCCT
>JAUNRO010000445.1 GCA_030544185.1 Propionibacteriaceae bacterium
CGTCACCGAGGAAGGCCCACACGTGCTGCTCGGAGGTGTCCTTGATGCCGCGGTTCTGCAGATAGCGGTTGAACCGGGCCTGATAGATCGCGTTGAGCGGGCCGATGCCCATCGACACCGTCGGGAACTCCCAGAAGTCCGGCATCGAGCGCGGGTGGGGATAGGAGGACAGGCCGCGACCGGGGCCGCGGGAGTGCTCCTGGCGGAAGCCGTCGAGCTGGTCCGCGGTGAGCCGGCCGAGCAGGAACGAACGGGCATAGATGCCGGGGGCGGCGTGGCCCTGGACGAAGATGTGGTCGCCACCGCCGGGATGGTCCTTGCCGCGGAAGAAGTGGTTGTAGCCGACCTCATAGAGCGAGGCCGCTGAGGCGTACGTCGCGATATGACCGCCGACCTCGAGGCCCTTGCGGTTGGCCTTGGAGACCATGATCGCGGCGTTCCAGCGGATGGCCCGGCGGATCTTGCGTTCGACGTCCTCGTCGCCGGGGAAGCGCGGCTCGTCCTCGGGCGGGATGGTGTTGATGTAGTCGCTGCTGCGCAGGGCCGGCAGCCCGACCTGACGTTGGCGAGCGCGGTCCATGAGCTTCAGCATGATGAAGCGAGTGCGGTTGGGACCGTCGGCATCGAGGAGACCGTCGAGTGACTCGATCCACTCCTGGGTTTCCTCGGGGTTGATGTCGGGGAGCTGATAGGCCGTGCCTTCGGCGCTGATCGCGGGGCGTTCTCCTGGCATGCCGGGCGACTCCTTCCAGAGACTTGCGAGCATGGGGCCAGCTTCGTTGCGGCCCCTCCATCTTGTCACTGAAAGCCCAGCCGCAAGTCAGGGGTGCCTAATGAGCCTGAACATGGCACGATTCTCGTGTCGGTTTCAGTCCACCTCGAGCCGACCACCCAACGCGGGTGAGAGACTAGACAGGAGTTCATGGGTGGCCACAACGGCAGGAGGCAAGGCGTTGTCCGCAGCCGAGAAACTGGGGCTCAGCGAGGGCATGATCGTCCAAGAGCTGGGTTGGGACGACGACGTCGACGACGACCTGCGCGTCGCCATCGAGGACGCGATCGATGCCGAGCTGATCGAGGAGGCCATGGAGGCCGTTGACGTGGTGCTGCTGTGGTGGCGCGACGACGACGGGGACCTGGTCGACGGCCTGGTCGACTCGCTCACCGATCTGTCCGACAGCGGCGATGTCTGGCTGCTCACGCCCAAGGTGGGCCGCGGTGGCCACGTGGACCCCGCCGACATCTCGGAGGCGGCGATCACCGCCGGCCTGGCCCAGACCACCACCACGGCGTCGGCTTCCCGGGACTGGACCGCTTCGAAGCTCGTGCGTCCCAAGGGGACCCGTCGGTGACCGCGCTCGCGGTCGGGGATCGAATCGAGCCCTTCGAGGGCGTCAACCAGTTCGGTCAGTCAGTGCGGGTCGGCTCCGGTGGCGGATGGCTCGTGTTCTTCTATCCGTTCGCCTTCACCGGCATCTGCTCCAGCGAGCTGCGCGCCCTCGACCGGATGCGGCGGCCCCTGCGCGAGCTCGGCTGCCGGATCGCCGCGGTGTCTTGCGACAGCATGTTCGCGCTCCGCGTGTTCTCCGATGCCGAGCACTTCTCCTTCGACCTCGTCAGCGATCACTGGCCGCATGGGGCGATCGCCGAGAAGTTCGGGGTCTTCGACTCCCGCCGGGGGTGCGCCCTCCGCGGCTCCTTCCTCGTCAACGCGGACCTCATGATCACCTGGACCACCATCCAGAACCTCGGCCAGCCCCGCGACATGGGCGCCCACCTCGCCGCCGCTCGCGAGCTGGTCACAACGCGTTAGGCATTTCTCCGCCCGCGCCGCGTGTGGCAAGATGACCGGGCGTTGGGGCGCATAGCTCAGTTGGTTAGAGCGCTTGCCTTACAAGCAAGATGTCGTTGGTTCGAGTCCGACTGTGCCCACCATGGAGCTGCCCACCGTCGCGAGCTCTGGTCCGAGGATTGGCCTCGGAGTTTGCAGTTCGTACGCCGCGCGGCGCCAACTTCGCAGCATGAGGAATTGCCTCGCAGCACGGCTGCTGACTCCGCAGCATGACGCCCCACGTGGGGGCGTGCATGGGCGTGGTGTCGGCTGACTTCGCAGCTGGGACTTCCCTGTAGGCGGACAGTAGATCTCCTTGGTGGCGGTCAGTTCATCTCCCTGTCCGCGGTCAGCTGATCTCCCTGGGTTGGTTAGGTCAAGGGGATCACCCCGCGTCCGGTGGTGGCCTCGGTGATGATGACGTGGGCGTGGTGCAGGAGCCGGTCGACGACGGCGGTGGCCAGGGTCTTGGGCATGATCGTGCCGTACCCGGAGGGGTGGATGTTGCTGGTGACGGCGCGGCCGAGTGCGCACACTCGGTGGCGTTGAACGCCTCAAGAATTTCCATGATCTCCCTGTCAGACTTCTTCATACGTGCCCTC
>JAUNRO010000446.1 GCA_030544185.1 Propionibacteriaceae bacterium
CCCGTGACGTCAATCAATGGCGCAGGGAGAACGACGGGAGCCTTCGCTTCGAAGCGCCCCAGGTTTGATGCCGCTCCTGATTGAGTCCAGGAGGATGGAGTACATGGCGAAGGTGATTGATCCCGACCTGAAGGCTCGAGCGGTGCGTCTGGTGTTGGAGCATTGGGCCGAGTACCCGACGACGACGGCAGCGGTGGCCGCTGTGGCGAGGCAGGTCGGTGTGGGCAAGGAGACCCTGCGCCGGTGGGTGGCCCAGGCCGAGGCGGATGCGGGGACTCGGGAGGGTGTCACGAGTGTCGAGTTGGAGGAGATCCGTCGGTTGAAGGCCGAGAACCGCCGACTCCGGGAGGATGTGGCGATCCTGAAGGCCGCGACAAGTTTCTTCGTGGGGGAACTCGACCCCCGAAACCGTTGATCATGGGGTTCATCGACACCATGCGCGCTGAGGGCCACGCGGTCACGACGCAGTGGGAGGAACGACCAGTCGGTGTGTCGGGTTCTGCGTGAGCAGGGCTGCCAGGTCGCCGCGCGGACCTATCGCCTATGGCATACAGCCGGGCCGGCGGCGAGGACGCTCACTGATGCGGTCGTGTGTGATGCGGTCCGCGACGCGGCCTGGGCAGTTGACCACACCGGTCGTCGCCGGATGACCCCCGAGGGCCTGTACGGGCGTCGAAAGATGACAGCCCTGGTGCGGCGTGTCAGCGGCGGACTCTCCCGGATCTCACCCCCTGGGGCTATCGATCGCGCTATGAGGACCTTGGGTTTGCAAGTGGTTACGCACGCCAAGGGGACCCGGAGGACGGTCCCGGGCAAGTACGGCTACCGTGCCGCGGACTTGCTTGATCGTGACTTCACTGCTCCGGCCCCGAACCGGACGTGGGTGATGGACTTCACCTACGCGGTGAGTACCACCTGCCACTTATCCGTGCAGCAGTCCCAGGGTGAAGGCGGGTCCCACGAGCCTTCCCGAGCTCCGGAGAGGCCGTGGGGGGCCTCAAGGGCCATGATCAACGTCCTACACTAGCCACCCGACCGCGCCTCACCGTGAAAGCGTGCCGCGAGAGGGCGCTGCTTCCACACTCGCCGCTGCAGAGGGCCTGACCCGCGACACCGCGGCCCTGCCCCGAAGCGTCGCCGTGCAATATCATGGAGCATGACGGACAACGACGCCACGCTCAGGGAGCAGTTCCTACTTCACCAACTTGGCGACCGCACGGAGTCCGCTGCCCTCTTGTCGTGGTTCTTGGAGAACATCTGGGGAGTCGATTCCGAGTCCGTTCCCGAGGCGATATGCGACAAGAAGGGCGACAAAGGCATCGACGGCATCGTCGTAGACGACGAGACCCTGGAGATCACGCTATTCCAAGCCAAGTGCTTCGATAATCCGTCTAAGAAGCAGCAAGGCGACAACGACTTGCGCAACTTCATCGGCGCTGCGAAGTGGTTCTCCAGTCCGCGCGCTATTGAGGAGCTGCTGGCGTCAACGATCAATAGGGAGCTCCGCACCCTGCTCAAACGGAATGGTATGCCCGACCTACTCTCGGAAGGCAACTACTCTACTAGTCTGGTTTTTGTCACGAACGGTGACCTCAACAGTGATGCGACGGATTATGTTAAGGTCTGCCAGGACGCGGGCCAGCCACAACTCGAGATTTGGGACCGTTCTCGCCTAACTGCAAGCCTCGCACACGTCATGCCTAAACCCCTCACACGGGACGTGATTTCGCTACGGACATCCGGTGGGCTCGTTCAGGCCACCATGGGCGGGTCGAAGGGCGATAAGATAGTGATCGCGCTCGTTAACGGTAATGAGCTCCTCAAGTTGCCTGGAATCGCTGATCGCAGTCTATTCAGTCGCAATGTCCGCCTGTACCGGGGGCAGACCAACGTGAACAAAGGCCTGCGAGAGTCGCTTCAATCGTCAGCCGAACATCCGTACTTCCCCGCATATCACAACGGGCTTACTCTCCTCGCCGAGAGACTCGATGTGAAGGGGGACGGCAGTCTGGAGTTGGAGGGTGTTGGTGTGGTGAATGGATGCCAATCGCTCGTGACCATGTTCGATAACAAGGCGTCCCTGACCAGCAAGTTGCGGGTTGTTGTAAAGGTGGTGGAGATCGGATCGAGCCCAGAACACGCCGAGAAGATTACCTATCGATCGAACAACCAGAATGCGGTCACCATGCGTGACCAACGATCAAACGACGTGGTCATGCGCAGCCTCCAGAGCCGCATTTCCGAAACGTTCGGTGATGACTTCGCTCTGGCCGTGCGGCTGGGAGAGGAGCCCGCCGCCAAGATTGTCATGGATAATACTCTTGCGGCTCAAATGATAACCGCCTGCTATCGTCAGGAACCTTGGGCGGCTGTTCGTAAGGTCCGTCTCTTCGAGGACGATTTCCGCATCATTTTC
>JAUNRO010000447.1 GCA_030544185.1 Propionibacteriaceae bacterium
CCGGCTATCGCGCCATCGCTTACGACCGGCGCGGGTTCGGCCGCTCCGATCAGCCTCCCGGCGGCTATGATTACGACACGTTCGCCGATGACCTCGCCGAAGTCATGGAAGCCACCGGCGCCGAGGACTTCACCCGGCCTCGCCCGACCGAACCGGCCGCGATGGCTGAGCCCGCCGACATCACCCAGCCCCGGCCGAGCGCGACAGCAGCGGCGACGGGCGCACCCGAGGACTTCACCCAGCCTCGGCCGGCGCCCGATGACCCGGCGGCCGATCAGACGCAGCCGCGTCCCACACCCCCAAGGCCGGAGCTGGATGACGCGGCCGCAGACTTCACCCGGCCCCGCCCGCGCTGAGCCACGCTCAGGCGCTGGGAAGCGCGAGGTCGAGGACCTCGGCGTTCGGCAGCGCAGCGAGAGCGGCGCCGTCGAGGGCGATCTTGCTGCCCCGGATGCCGGAGCCGATGACGACGAGACCGGCGTCAACGACGCCGCGATCGACGAGGATCGGCCAGTCGGCGGGCAGCCCGATGGGCGTGATCCCGCCATACTCCATCCCGGTCAGGCTCGTCGCCGTCTCCATCGAGGCGAACGACATTTTCCGCACATCGAGGTGTTTGCGCACGGTCTTGTTCACATCCGCGCGATCGGTGGCGAGGATCATGATCGCGGCCAGGCGCGTGACATCGCCGCGACGCCCTTCCACCACGACGCAGTTCGCCGATTCCGCCAGGTGCACGCCATAGGCGGCGCAGAACTCCACCGTATCCGCGAGTTCGGCGTCGATCGGCGCCACCAGCGCACGGAGATCGCTCGTCGCGCCGAGCCCGCTGAGTGCCTCCGCCACGGGTGCCGCGACGAGCTCCGGGTGGTCGAGCGCAGGTTGCCAATCAAGGGTTCCGGGTCCACTCACCCTGTCGAGCCTAGAGATTCCATCTGGTGGCCTGCCCTCCGGGGCATGCCTGGGACCCGCCCTAGCATCGACCAGTGCCCAACCTCCGTTCGATGTTCGCCGACACCCGGCCCCTGCGGAATCCCCATTTCCGCCGGCTGTGGACGGCCAACATCATCACGGTGATCGGTGCGCAGCTGACGGTCGTCGCGGTGCCGGCGCAGATCTACGAAATTACGCGCGACTCCGCCTACGTCGGTCTCACCGGCCTTTTCGGCCTCGTCCCGCTGATCATCTTCGGCCTGTGGGGTGGGGCGCTCGCGGACGCGTTCGATCGACGCAAGATCCTGCTGGTCTCCACGGTCGGCATCATCGTCACCTCCGGATTGTTCCTGGCCAACGCTGTGACGGGGTTCAACAACGTCTGGGCGATCCTCACGATCTTCGCCCTCCAGCAGGCCTGCTTCGGCATCAACCAGCCCACCCGGGCGGCCGTTCTCCCGCGGATTCTTCCGGCCGACCAGCTGCCCGCCGCGAACGCGCTCAACATGACCGTGATGATGTTCGGCGCGATCGCCGGCCCGATGGTGGGCGGGGTGCTGATTCCGCTGACGGGGTACGCCCTGCTCTATCTCGTGGACACGATCTTCCTGTTCGCGACGATCTGGGCGGTCATCAAGCTGCCGGCCCTGCCGTCGCTGCACGACCTGGGCTCACCGGGGCTGCGCTCGGTGGTCGACGGATTCCGCTATCTCGCCGGCCACAAGGTCCTGCTCATGTCGTTCGTGGTGGACCTCATCGCGATGGGCTTCGGCATGCCCCGGGCGCTGTTTCCCGAGATCGCCTCGGTCACGTTCGGAGGGCCGCCGGGCGGTGGGCTGGCGTTCGCGCTGCTGTTCGCCGCCATTCCGGCCGGCGCGGTGATCGGCGGCGTCTTCTCCGGGTGGGTCTCCCGTGTCGAACGCCAGGGCCTCGCCGTCGTGATCGCCATCCTCGTCTGGGGCGCGGCCATCACCTGCTTCGGCCTGGCGTTGCTCGGAGGTGGTGGACGGCTGCTGCCGTGGCTGCCCCTGGCCGTGCTGTTCCTCGTGATCGCGGGTGCGGCGGACATGAGCTCGGCGGCGTTCCGCTCGACGATGCTGCAGGAGGCCGCGAGCGACGAGGTCCGCGGCCGGCTGCAGGGAGTGTTCACCGTAGTCGTCGTCGGCGGTCCCCGCCTGGCCGATGTGCTCCACGGGGCGGCCGGCTCGGCCTGGGGTGCGACGCCCGCGACGATCGGCGGCGGCGTACTCGTCATCATCGGCACCCTGCTCGCCGCAACACTCGCGCCGATCTTCGTGCGCTATCGGGTGATCCGGGTGCGCTGAGGTTACGCTGAGGCCATGCGCCGCATCACCCTCGGCATCGCCGCCGCTGCCCTGCTGACCCTGACCGCCTGCGGAGCAGATCCCGCCGAACCTCAGGAAACCCCGCCGGTCTCCGTCCCGAGCGTCGAGGTCCCGACCGTCGATCCGGACGT
>JAUNRO010000448.1 GCA_030544185.1 Propionibacteriaceae bacterium
GTTGGCCGACACGACGGAGTGGTCGCCGTCGTGGAGAAATTGAAGGGCCATCCCCTCTTCGCGCACGTGACGCTGAACCGTTCCGAACGGTCGCCGATCGCCGCCCTGGTCACCGACCTGCTCGAGGACCATCACGGCTGAGGCGCGTGCCACCCCACTGGCGTGGGCGGGGAGGGGAGACAGATTAGTCCTCTTCCCCGCCCACCTGTGCGTTGTGCTTGCTGGCGTGGCAGTCCGTGGCGCGTGGGCGCTCCTCGTTGCGCTCGTCGTCGAGATGGCCTCGGGTCAGTCGGCCCAGATCTCCCGGTGGCGGACGCCGTTGTCCACATAGGTCTGCGCGCTGCGCAGGAACTGCTCGCGCTCGGCCTCGGAGGTGGGCCGGCGCACTTTCCCGGGCGTCCCCGCCACCAGACTTCCCGGCGGAACCTTCGTCCCCGGCATGACCACCGCGCCGCCGGCGACCAGGCTGCCGGTGCCGATCACCGCGCCGTTCATGATGACCGCACCCATGCCGACCACACAGCCGGCCTCGACGGTGCAGCCGTGCACGACGGCGTTGTGGCCGATCGTGACGTCCTCGCGGACCTCGCAGGGGAATCCGGGATCGGCGTGCAGCGTGGCGTTGTCCTGAACGTTGCTGCGGGCGCCGACCGAGACGGTGGTCATGTCGCCGCGGAGCGCTGCCCCATACCAGATCGAGGCGTTCTCGCCGATCTTCACGTCCCCGATCACCGCGCAACCTGGCGCGAGGAACGCCGACTCCGCGACTTCGGGGGTCAATTCGCCCACTGCCCGCACCAAGGGTTTCTGCTCCTGATTCCGCATGGTCCTACTGTGACAGTCCAACGCCGATCAGTGGCACATTCCGGCCCTAGGATTGCCACGTCCCAAGGGGGGCGAGGGGAATCCCCAATAGGGGAGGAGAGGACTCACACCATGAGTTTCGTCGACAAGATCAAGGATGCGTTCGGGAACGACAAGGCGCAGCAGACCGCGGATGCGGTCGCAGAAGCGGGACAGAAGGCCCAGGCCGAGCAGGCCGCGAGGGAGGCCCGCGACGCCGCCGAGGCTCGCGAGGCAGCGGACCGCGACGCCGAACAGCAGCGTGACGCCAGCGTCGAGGCCGAGCGGATGGCGGCCCAGGCGATCGAAGACCAGCGGCAGGCCGACGAGCAGCGCAGGGCCGGGGAAGCCCTCGCGGCGCAGACGACCAACATGAGCGACAAGCCGCGCCTGTCGATCAACCGCGTTCGCGAGGTCGTTGCCCACGACTCGAACCCGAACACCCCGACCGGCGAAGGCATGGACAAGGAGCTCGGCATGCTGCTCGAAACTGCGCTGCGCCGGGCGCTCGACCAGGCCGGCCTGCCCAACCGCAATACCGATGACGGCTCACTCGGGACGATGTTCCTCGAGTCCTATTCCCGCTGGCAGGGCCACCTCGGCTATTCCGGCAGTGACGCGGACGGGATGCCTGGGCGCGATTCGCTTGCCAAGCTTGCCGATGCCACCGGCATGTTCGACGTCATCGACTGAGCAGCATGCCCGACCGTCCCCGCCGCAGGAAGCCGCGTCGCTGGCCCTTCGTGGCGGGCGCGGCCGCGCTGGTCCTGCTCGTGCTCGCGGTGAGCGGCGGTCTCGCGGATGCCGGTCCCAGGCTGGGCCCGGAGCGTACGCCCGGGGAGCGGGTCGTCGGCCGACGCTGGGCGGTCACGGTCGACGGCGCGTCGATCACTCAGCCCTATGCGACCTCCCCGGTCCGGGTGAGCCTGAGCCTGACAGTGGAGAACCTGACGCGGGACTACCTGGGATATATCGGCCAGGGGCTCGTCGTGGTGCTCCTGCCGGACGGGACGGAGCACCGCGAGAGCTATGTCTCCGATCCCGGCAACGGCTTCGGCAACCCCGGCGTCGTGACGCCGGTGGAGATGGAGTTCGAGCTGGCGTCCGCGCCGGCCGGCGACACGCCTGTCACGGTCGTGCTGCGCAACGAACAGGACCGGGGTTCGTTCGTCACTTCCGAGCGGTGGGCCCCCACAGCCGTCCTCGGCCACCTCCGGCTGACCGCGGTCGATGCGAGGGAGGCCGCGTGACGGAGCCCGCAGCGGTCGACGCACCCGCACCTACCCCGGCTCGGGGCCGCCGCTCGCGCCTCCGCGGCGCGCTTGCGCTCGTGGTCTGCCTCATCCTGATCGGGCTGATCGGGCTGGCGGTGCCCGGCGACCGGGACTGGCTGCGCCACCGCGACGTGCCGGTCGGCCAATGGGCGGAGAACGACCGCTATGCGGCGCGCGTCGCGGAGGTCGAAGTCGCTCGCCGGGTCGAGCGGGCGCCAGACTCCTACGGGCGTCCAGTCGAGGCGCCGCCCGGCGCGGTGGCGGTCGTCGTCC
>JAUNRO010000449.1 GCA_030544185.1 Propionibacteriaceae bacterium
GCCGATGTGGTCGTCGACAGCCTGGGCCTGATGCACGAGCACGACCAGGCTGCGGCCTTCGCCGAGCGCGCCGCCGCGCTCGCCCCCGGGGGCGTCCTGCTGATGTTCTTCCACTCCCTGGCCTCGATCGTCGACGAGGCCCAGTGGAGCGCGCTGCGCCACGACCACCACGCCTATTACTCCCTCACCGCGCTCGCCGGCATCCTCGAGCGCAGCGGTCTGGCGGCGGTGGATGCCTATCCGAGCCCGCTCTATGGCCTGTCGGTGCTGCTGGTGATCCACCGCGCCGAGGACGTGGCGGCCGACCGGCGGCCGGGGCCCGGGTATGCCGGTCTGCGCGCCGCGGAGGAGCGGCTGACCGACCCGGCGCACCTTCGCGAACGACTCCAGGGCTCGGTCCAGCGCTCGGTCGACGTGCTGCGCGGCCACCTCGAGGCGGCGCGGGCCGCCGGCCGCAGCCTCTATGGCTATCCCGCGGGCTCGCGGGCGGTCGCGCTGATCACCCTCGCGGGCATCGGGCCGGACCTGCTGGCCGGGATCGGCGACGCCTCGCCCGCGAAACACGGCCGGGCCACCCCTGGCACCCGGATTCCGATCCTCACCCCCGAGGAATTGGTCGCCGCGGAGCCGCACGAGGTGCTCGTGCTGTTGCCGGAGATGCTGCCCGAGGTGCTCGCCGCCCATCCGGAGCTGGCCGGGCGACTGGCGGCGTACCATCCGAACGCCGAGCGCGTCGCGATGCCCGACACGATCGTCACCGAGTTCGCTCGGTCGAACGAACTGCAGGACAAATTGCACGCACTGGTGCCCGGCGGGGCGCACACCTATGCCCGCGGCGCCGATCAGTATCCGGCCCGCCGCGCGCCCGTGCTCGTCCGCGGGGAGGGCGCCCTGGCCTGGGACGCGGACAACAACTGCTTCGTGGAATATGGCATCGGGCTGCGGGCGGTCACGCTCGGTCACGCCCATCCGCACGTCGACCAGGCCGTCCGCCGGGTCCTTGCCGATGGCATCAATTTCTCCCGCCCCACCCGGTTGGAGGCCGAGGTCGCGGAGCTCTTCCTCGACGGCATCCCGGGCGCGGAGATGGTGAAGTTCGCGAAGAACGGCTCCGACGTGACGACGGCCGCGGTGAAGATCGCCCGGGCGCACACGGGTCGCGACATGGTCGCGCTCTGCGACCAGTCGTTCTTCTCCGTCGATGACTGGTGGATCGCCCACACGGAGATGGATCGGGGCATTCCGGATGGCGTCCGACAGCTCGGCGTTAAGTTTCCTTTCAACAACCTGCCGGCCCTGGAGCGGGTCTTCGCCGAGCACGGCGACCGGCTCGCGGCGGTCGTGCTGCAGCCGGCGGCGGCGACCGAGGAACCCGCGCCGGGCTATCTCGAAGCCGTCCGCGCACTGTGCGATCGGCATGGCACCGTGCTCGTGTTCGACGAGATCATCACCGGCTATCGCTGGCATCGCGGCGGCGTGCAGACCCTGTCGGGCGTACGCCCGGATCTGGCGTGCTGGGCCAAGGGGATCGGCAACGGTTATCCGATCTCCGCGCTCACCGGCCGCGCCGAGCTGCTGGATCTCGGCGGCCTGCGCACCGATGAGGCGCGCGCATTCACTGTGTCCACGACATATGGACCCGAATCCGTGGGGCTGACCGCGCTCCGGGCCGTGACCGAGGTGTACGCGACGGAGGATCCCATGGTCCGGATGCGCAGGGCGGGTGAGATGCTGGCCCGCGGCATCAACGAGGCGGTAGCAGACGCCGGGCTCGAACGGGCTATTGGGGTCACCGGGCACCCGAATTGTCTCATATTTTGGACTAACAATCCGATAACGGAAGATTCCTCGCAGCCGTTGCGGACCGTCTTGATGGGCGAACTCATCGCTTGCGGCGTGCTCGGCCAGTCGCTCGTGACGTGCGCGGCGCACGATGACGAACCCCTTGTCAGACACACGATCGACGCCTTCCACCGGTCACTTCCGGTCTATCGCCGAGCAGTCGAAGAGGGGGCTGAGACCGTTCTCTCAGGAGCGCCGCCGGTCGCTCCGGCGCTGCGCCGGCTGGCATTTCCGCGGCGAATCTGAAGTTAGTCTTCTTCGCGTTCACCTGACCCACCCCTCTCAGGAGTGAAGATGAAGCGAAGCACGTTCGCCATGCCCGCAGTTCTTGCGGTGTCTTTGGCGGTGGCCGCCTGCGGGCCGATTGATGGCGGGACCGCCCGCCAGTGGGCCCAGCGCGCCGGCTACTCGGCACCATCCGAGGTGCGCGCGACCGATTCTGCGGAGCACGGGGGCCAGGCCACCGCCTATCCGTCTGTGCCCGAGACCGCCGCGCAGCCCGAAGACACGAGTGCCGCAGAGCCGAGCGTCCCCG
>JAUNRO010000450.1 GCA_030544185.1 Propionibacteriaceae bacterium
GCACGCGCCGGTCGCGGGCACCGGTGGTCAACAGCTGTCAGCGGGCGAGCTCGTCGTCGACGATCTGCGCTGCCTCCCGCAGGTGCCGCACCAGGGTGACGGCGGGGCGCTGGGTCCAGCCGGCCAGCCCGCAGGCCGGGGTGAGCACGAGCCGGTCGGTCCAGGCCTCGCCCAGCTCCAGGGGGCGCAGAAGTCGCAGCGTCAGCTCCGCCAGCCGGTCCGGGCGCAGGGGCTGATCGACCACCTGCGTCGGCGCGACCCCGAGCCACAGGGCGTGGCCGGCCTCGATCGCGGGGCCGAGCCGGTCGAGCGTCGCGGTGTCCAGGAGATCCGCGGGCAGGGAGACGGCGTCGAATCCGGCCCCGAAGACCTCCTCGGGGTTGAGCCCCGGCGCGCAGCAGTGGAGGGCGGTGGGCAGAGTCCCGGCGTACGCGCGGCGGGCAGTCGCGAGCGTCTCGCTGAGGGTTCCGGAGAGCTCGGGGAGATCGATGCTGCGGAACCGGGAGAACCCACTGGCGGTGCGGATCCGGCCGTCGCGGACCCGCGGCAGCAACGGCTCGTCGAGCTGCAGGACGAGGTCGAGCTCCGGCAGCCGCCGGTGCAGTTCACCCAGGGCGCCGGCGATGCCTTCGGCGAGCGCACCGGCGAGGTCGCGACGGGCGCCGTGATCGGCCAGCATCCGGTCCCCGCGCGGGCGCTCGATCATCGCGGCCATCGTCCAGGGGCCGGTGAACCCGATCTTGAACCGCCCCGCGTATCCCTGGGCGGTCTCCTCGAGCAGATCCAGGTCCTCGCGCCAGCGTGCCTTCGCCCGGCGGTGGTCGATGCCGGGCGCGTCGGTCACCCGCCACCCCGCGGGCTGCAGATCCAGCCCGAGCTCGGCCACGACGGCGATCGTCCGCCCGATCATGTCCGCAGTGATACCGCGCGTGGGCAGCTCCGCCAGATGGGGCAGGTCGGGCAACTCCCCGAACAGCAGCCGCTGGGTGGCGGCGAAATCCTCCCCGGGCCACGAGCCGATCCCGGTGACCGCGGTGTTCACGCGGCCGCCTCCGGCCGGCGGCTCACCGGGCTGCCTCCGGCGTACGCGCGGCGGAGTGCGTGGTGTCGATCGTGCCCGAGCCGACGACCAGGTCATCGGCATAGAGGACCACGCCCTGACCGGGCGCGATGCCCTGAGCGGGCTGGTCGAGGTGGATGAACAGCCGGTCGGCGGTGGGCTCGACCAGCGCCGGCATCGGCTCGCCGTGCGCACGGACCTGCACCAGCCCGCGCCACCGGCCGGTGAGCGGGTGCTGGGTCCAGGTCGGCCGGATCGCCTCGATGGTGGCAATGTCGAGCGACTCCTTCGGGCCGACCACGACCCGGCGCTCGACGGGTGAGATCGACAGCACGTAGCGCGGCCTGCCGTCGGCCGCCGGGGTGCCGACCCGCAGCCCCTTGCGCTGGCCGACGGTGAAGCGATGGGTGCCCTGGTGCTCACCCAGGCGTACGCCCGCCTCGTCCACGATCTCGCCGGGCTGTGGGCCCAGCCGACGCTCGAGGAACCCGGCGGTGTCGCCCGTGGGGATGAAGCAGATGTCGTGGGAGTCCGGCTTGCGGGCGACGCGGAGGCCACGTCGCTCGGCCTCGGCGCGCACCTCGGTCTTGACCGTGTCGCCGAGGGGGAAAGCGCAGTGGCGGAGCTGGTCGGCGTCGAGCATGCCGAGGACATAGGACTGGTCCTTCGCCGGATCGACGGCGCGGCGCAGCTCGGGGCCGTCGGGGCCCTGGCTGAGCCGGGCATAGTGACCGGTGGCCACCAGGTCGAAGCCGAGCGCGCGGCTCCGGCGCAGCACCGCCGCGAACTTGATCTTCTCGTTGCACCGCAGGCAGGGGTTCGGGGTGCGACCCGCCGCGTATTCACTGACGAAGTCCTCAATCACGTCGTCGCGGAATTCGTCGGAGAAGTCCCAGACATAGAACGGGATGCCGAGCTTGTCGGCCGCCCGGCGCGCGTCGTGGGAGTCCTCGATCGAGCAGCACCCGCGGGCGCCGGAGCGGAAGGACTGGGGGTTCTTGGACAGCGCGAGATGGACGCCGGTGACCTGGTGGCCGCCCGCCACCATCCGCGCCGCCGCAACAGCCGAATCGACGCCACCGGACATGGCGGCGAGCACACGCACGACTCCGATCCCCTTCCCTGTCCCGGTCGCGGGACCCCGCCAGTGTAACGACGCCGTTGGAGTGGGTCATTCGTCCGAGGCTCGCCCGGTTCGGGCGGGGCCATGTGTGGGGCAGCGCATGTGCCGGCTCCCCTATGTATGTATAGACCTATGCGTGGGTGAGCCGTGCCTGGTCGCCCCCAGGCGCGCAACTCGGCCCCCATGCGCG
>JAUNRO010000451.1 GCA_030544185.1 Propionibacteriaceae bacterium
GACGGGATCCTCCAGGTGGGGACCGCGGCCTATGTCTTGTTCTCGCCCCAGCAGCAGCCCGATGCGGGTGCGATCGCCCTCGTGCTGGCCATCACTCTGCTCCCGTTCTCGATCATCGGTCCGTTCGTCTCCTTCACCCTCGACCATTTCAATCGCCGCCAGGTGGCCGTGACGACCGACATCATCCGGGTCCTCATCGCGCTGATGCTGGGCATCCTGGTCCTCAACCCTGACCTCCGCGACCACTGGACGATATGGCTGTTCTATGGCGGCGTCCTGCTCGCGATGAGCTTCAACCGCTATTTGCTCGCCGGGCTCTCCGCGGCGCTGCCACACACGGTGGACAAGGATGAATATCTGATCGCGTCCTCGGTCATGCCCACGATCGGGCCTGCCGGTGTGCTGGTCGGCGCCGGGATCGCCACCGGCATCCGGTTCGGGGCGAGCACCCGCATGGAGACCTATCAGGCCGATGCGCTGATCTTCACGGCTGCCGCCATCGGCTTCGCGGTCACCGTCGGGCTGGCGCTGACCATCCCCGCCCGCGCGCTCGGTCCCGACCGCGAGGAGGCCCAGGCGCCCAAACCCAGGCCCAGCGACATCCTGCGCGGCTTGGTCAACGCGGTGACGCACCTGCGGGAGCGTACGCCCGCGGCGATCGGCCTCACCACCATCGGCGCCCAGCGGATTGTCTATGGGATGACCCAGGTGGCGACCATCCTGCTGTTCCGCAACTGGTTCCACGAGGTCGAGCAGATCGAGTCCGCGATGGCCGACATCGCACTGTGGGCGGGCGCGACCGCGGCCGGATTCGTCGTGTCGGCCGTGATCGTGCCACCGCTGGCCCGCCGACTCGGCGTCCGCCGCGCGATCGTGGTCCTGCTGCTCGGGGCCGGCGTCCTGCAGATCGTGCCGGGATCGATCTTCACCCTGCCGACGCTGGTCGCCGCCGGGTTCGGGCTGGGCCTCGGGTCGCAGGCGCTGAAGATCTGCGTCGACACGCTCGTCCAGGCCCACGTGGATGGGAACTTCAAAGGCCGGGTGTTCACGATCTACGACATGATCTTCAACGCTTGCTTCGTCGCCGCTGCCTGCCTCGTTGCGCTGATCTTCCCCGCTGACGGGCACACGCTCACGGGCTTCGTCGCCCTCGGCGGACTGCTGATCGCGATCGGGATCGTGTTCTGGGCCCGCACCCGGACCATCGGCTCCGCCGAATTCGACCGGGGAACCCAGTTCGACCCGAGCGCCGAGCCCGCCCGGACCCACTGAGCTAGCCCCTCTGCGGTCGGCCTGGAGCACCTTGCCCCCGGCGGTCAGCCCAGGTCGAGCCAGGAATCGCCGGAGGTGGGGCGCTGGTCCTGCGGCCGTTCGGGCCGGCGCTGGTGCGGGTCGTCCGCCTCGACGGCTCGTGGCGGTTGCCCACCCGGACCCGCGGGAGGGCGCTGCTGCTCCGGGCCCTGCTCGCCTCGGCGCTCGCCGAAGACGTTCGTGGGCGCGTCGTCCACCCCCGCTGTCTGCTGGCTCGGTGCCGCGGGTTCGGGTGCGCCCGAGTTGTCGTGGCCATATCCGGCCCGCTCCTGGACGAGGCGCCGCTGGTGCTCTTCGGGCGAGTAGCCCGGGGGTGCGGCCTGCGGCTGCGGGACCTCGGCCGACGGCTCCGGGGCCTCGCGGCCCTGGTCGTGGGCCTGGTCAGCCCACGGGTTCAGTCGCGTCTCGGGCGCATCGGGACTCTGGCCCGGTGTCGCCTGGGGCCGGTGGCCCTCTTCCAGGCCTGGCGGGGGCGGAGGTGCACCCACACCCTGGTCGAACTGTGGCCAGTTCCCCGGGCCCGGATTGGCGGCGGCCGCGCGAGCCGTCGACTGCGGTGTCGCGCCGGGCTGGCCTTCGGGGATCGGCGTCGCGACGACCGCAGTGCCATAGGCGCAAACCTCGGTGACGTTCTTGCCCACCTCGCTGGTGTCGAACTTCATCCCCACCACCGCGTTCCCGCCGCGGCGCAGGCACTCGCCCCACATGCGGCTGAGGACCTCGTTGCGGCTTTCGTACATCGCCTTGGTCAGGTCGTGGTTCTCCCCGCCACCCAGGCTGCGGAGGCCGGCGGCCAGATTCGATCCGGCGTTGTCGCTGCGGGCGGCCATGCCCATGACCGCACCGAGGACTGCCTCAATGCGATAGCCGGGGATGCCGTTGGTCGTGACGATGAGCATGGACTCAGTAAACCCGGACGACGGTTCGCCCGCCGATCCGGGGTGGCTCACGCAATTTCGCGCGCAGATCGGGGGTGCAGGTGGATAATCCAGATGCCACCCCTTCTCATGCACGAAATTGCGCACAACCCAGCGACAAC
>JAUNRO010000452.1 GCA_030544185.1 Propionibacteriaceae bacterium
ACGGTCACGCTGCCCATTTGCTGGCTGCGTTCCTGGCCGGTTTCGAGGGCCTGCAAGAGACCGCCCGGGAGGCGCTGACGGCGTGGGCGACCCCGGCGGACGGGGCCGGGACGTCGGGGCTGGCCGCGACGGCGTACGCCGCGTCCGGGCGCTGGCAACGCGACCGGGAAAACCTGCAGTTCCGCATCGACGCGATCCAGACCGAGCTGCCCGACCTGGAGCAGCGCGCCGGATCCCCGGCGGCGAGCGAGAGCGACAAGCGGGCGTACTCCACCGCACTCGCCGCGATTCGCGGCACGCGGAAGCAGCTCGCGGACACGAACACCGAGTACTGGATTGCGGCGCTGGAGGCGCACGGGCTGCTGCCGAACTACACGCTGCTCGATGACCGCGTGACCCTCGATGTGGCGATCAGTTGGATCGACCCGGAGGACGATGGGAACAAGCAGGACCACACCCGGCTCGACCGCCCGTCGGCGCGGGCGCTGGAGGAGTTCGCGCCCGGGGCGACGTTCTATTCGCGCGGGTTCGAGATCGGGATCGACGCGGTCGATGTCGGTCGCGATGCCGCGGACGTGCGGACCTGGGCGTGGTGCTCGGAGTGTGGCTATGCGCAGTGTCTGGACGAGCAGCCCGACGTGGCTGCGTGTCCGCGGTGTGGTGGAACCGCGCTGACGGACGCGAATCAGCGACTGCGGGTGCTCGAGTTGACCCGGGTCTCGGCCCAACTGCAGCGCGATGAGGCGCACATCGGGGACCGGACGGATGACCGCAAGCGGGCGCGGTTCACGGTGGTGCCGGCGGTGGATGTGGCGCCCGATGACGTGACCGGCTCCTGGTTCGTGGAGCAGCTCGGCTTCGGCGCGCGGTATGCCCGGCGGCTCACGATCCGGTGGCTCAACATCGGCCCGCGGGGCCCGGGGCCGAGCCGCGACCTGGCCAGCGAGACGTACGCCGCGCCGCTGTTCCGGATCTGCCGCGGGTGCGGCGTCCGGGACCGGGCGACCCACGAGAACCGGCCCGAGGAGCACCGGCCCTGGTGCGCCCACCGCAACGCCACCGACGAGCGGCACGTCGAGACCCTCGCGCTGTCGCGGACCCTGCACACCCAGGGGGTGCTGCTGCCGCTGCCGTGGTCGGTCGTGCTGGGAGACGAGTTCGCGCTGCCGTCGCTGACGGCCGCGATCCTGCTGGGGCTGCGCGAGACCTTCGGGGGTTCGCCGGACCACATCGGGGTGCTGGACTGTCCCGATCCCGTGCTCGGTGGCGAGAACCGGCAGGCCCTGCTGCTGCACGACACCGTGCCCGGCGGGACCGGCTATCTCGCCGACCTCGCGCGCCCGGAGCAGGTCTGGGAACTGCTGACCCGGGCGTACCTTCTGGTCCGCGACTGCGCCTGCGCCGACGAGGGGCGCCAGGCGTGCCATCGGTGCCTGCTGCCGTTCGGCGGCCGGGAGCCCGAGCGGGTCTCGCGGGCGACGGCGGAGCGGCACCTCCGCGACCTGCTCACCCTCGGCGAGGACGACGACCCGACCGCGGGGATGCTGTGGCGGGTCACCAACGACGCGCCCGTGGACGACGACCCCTGGTCGCATCTGGAGAAGCGGTTCCACCAGGAATTCCGCGACCTGGTCGACGGTCTGGGTGGCACGATCGTCACCCGACCGACCGCGCAGGGCAACCAGCTCACGATCACTCTCGGCGCGTCCCGGCGCGCCTGGTATCTCTCACCCCAGCTGTTCGTCCACGGCGCCCGGCCCGACTTCGTGCTGGAGTGCTCCGACCAGTCGATTCCTGGCGTGGCCATCTTTGCCGACGGGAAACAGTGGCACGCGAGCCAGGCACACAACCGGCTGGCCGACGATGCCGAGAAGCGGGCAAGCCTGCGGGATGCCGGCTATGTGGTGCTGGCCGTGACCGCCGAGGATCTGCGGCTGCACCAGCAGGGGTTGACGCCCGAGCCGCCGGGGTGGTGGGACGAGCAGAAGGCCGCTTATGTGGTGCAGCACGCGCCGCAGTCGTCGGTGATGCTGCCAGCCGTGCTCGGTGGGCCATTCGCGTTCCTGCGCTCCTGGCTGACCGACCCCGATCCGGAGGCTCAGCAGGCGCTGGCGCAGGCGCTAGGGTTGATGTTCCTCCAGTCGGCCGACGGGGTGGATGGGGATCAACCGTTGGCGGATCAGGTACGCCGCCGGCTGCGCGGGGGGACGCCGGTCGTCGCGAATCCCCGGCCTGGCGGAGTGTACGCCCGGGACCAGCTCGGGGTTGCCGTCATCGCGCGGGGCCCGCACCGGAACCAGCTGGAGCTGTGCGTACTCCTCGACGACGGGCCGAGGGCGCTC
>JAUNRO010000453.1 GCA_030544185.1 Propionibacteriaceae bacterium
AGCTGCAAGCCGCCTCCGGCCGCGACCTGTCCTGGTTCTCCGCCCAATGGCTCGAAACCGCCGGCGTCAACACGCTCAAGGCCGATTTCGACCTCGACGACGAGGGCCGGTTCACCCGCTTCGAGGTGGTCCAGAGCGCCCACCCGAACTGGCCGACGCTGCGCATGCACCGCCTCGGCATCGGCACCTACGTCCTGGGCGACGACGGGCTCACCCGCAGTCACTACGTCGAGGCCGATATCGACGGTGAACGCACCGCGATCGACGAGCTGATCGGGGTGCCACGAGGCGACGTGGTGCTGCTCAACGACGGGGACCTCACCTACGCCAAGGTGCGGCTGGACGAGGCCTCGGCGGCCGCCCTCGTCGAACACATCGGCGCCCTGCGAGACCCGCTGGCGCGCGCCGTCGCCTTCACCTCCTTCTGGGAGATGACCCGCGACGCCGAGTTCCCCGCCCAGGAGTACAAGCGGCTGGTGCAGGCCGGGCTCCCCACCGAAACCGACATGGCCGCGGTGTCCACGTTGCTGGCCCAAGCCAGTGCCGCCAGCCTCGCCTTCACCGCGCCGGACCTGCGCGAGGACGTCAACACCCGGTGGGTGGCCGCCCTCGCCCGGCTGCTGAAGGAGGCCGAACCGGGCTCTGACAAGCAGGTACTCATCGCCAAGGCCCTCATCGGCAATGCCCGCTCCCCCGAGAGCATCGAGCTGCTGCGGGGCTGGCTGAACGACGAAGAGGTGCCGGCCGGGCTGGCCATCGACACCGGGATGCGCTGGGCCATCGTCCAAGCCCTGGCCAAGCTGGGTGCCATCGGTGACGACGACATCGCCGCCGAGCTGGAGCGCGACAACACGTCTGCCGGCGCCGAACAGGCCGCCGGGGCGGGCGCCGCGCTCCCGGACGAGGACTCGAAGGCGGAGGCGTGGGCGCTGGCCACCGGCGATGCCGAGGTGCCCAACGAAACGCACCGCGCGATCTGCATGGGGTTCTGGCGCTACGGCCAAGATGAGGTGCTGGCGCCCTACCCGGCCGCCTACCTCGACCTCCTGGGCAGGATCTCGCGGCGTGAGGGCCGCTGGGCCCACAGCGGGTACGCCACCATCGGCACCGCGCTGCGCTGGTTGTTCCCCGCGCCGTTGGTCACCGAATCATTGGTGGCGACGGTGCAGGCGTGGCTCGACGACAATGAGCCCAGCGAACAGGTGCGCCGCTCTGTCACCGAACGTCTCGACGAGGCGCGCCGGGCCCTGCGGGCGCAGGAGCGCAGCCGCCAGGGGTGAGGTCAGACCGAGCCGTCGGGGCGGGTGGTCTCCAACTCGCCCCGGCTCTCGGCGAGCTCGCGTTCGCGGCGGTCGCGGGCGAGCTTCGGGCCGAAGAACAACACGGTGATCAGCAGCGCAACCGCCAGCGGACCGATGATCGTCAAGGCCACCATGGCCGAGACGGGCTCCGGCTGGGGCCAGCCCGGCAGGACCTCAAGAGGGAGCAAAGTCATGCTGGGCACTCTATCCGATCAGGCGCGGTGAGGCACTTGCCCGTGCGGTAGATTCGCTACGACCAGGGAGGACACCATGGAGCCACGCGTCGCACTGGACGCCGACGACATGCAGCGGGCGCTGACCCGCATGACCCACGAGATCTTGGAGCAGAACCACGGCAGCGACGACGTGCTGCTGCTCGGCATCATCACCCGCGGAGCCCCGCTGGCCGAGCGGATCTCCACCATCGCAGCCGAGCAGGGCCACCGCCTCCCGGCCGGCAAGCTCGACATCACCATGTACCGCGACGACCTGCGCACGAACCCCACCCGGATGCCCGCCCGCACCGTGCTCCCCGAGGACATCGACGACAAGGTGGTGGTCCTCGTCGACGACGTGCTGTTCTCGGGCCGCACCGTCCAGGCCGCCCTCCACGCGCTCGCCGACCTTGGCCGGCCCCGCGCCATCCAGCTTGTCGCCCTCATCGACCGCGGGGGCCGGGAGCTGCCCATCCAAGCCGACATCGTCGGTAGATCCATCCCCACCGGGCGCGACGAGCGGGTCACCGTCCACCTCGCCGAGACCGACGGCGATGACCGCATCACCATCGAACGGAGCGCACTGTGAAGCACCTCCTCGGCATCGCGGAGCTCACCGAAGACGACATCTGGACCATCCTCGAAACCGCCGAAGAGATGCATGACATCCAGTCACGGCCCATCAAGAAGCTCCCGGCACTGCGCGGGCGCACCGTCGTGAACCTGTTCTTCGAGGATTCCACCCGCACCCGCTCGTCGTTCGAACTCGCCGCCAAATGGCTGTCCGCCGATGCGATCAACGTCTCGGCCAAGGGGTCG
>JAUNRO010000454.1:0-1989 GCA_030544185.1 Propionibacteriaceae bacterium
CGCGGTCAGCTCGAACGCCGTCGTGGCCCCGCTCGCGGGCTCGGTGGCGCGCATCCTCGTGAACGAGGGCGACGACATCGAGGCCGGCCAGGTTCTCCTGGTGCTCGAAGCCATGAAGATGGAAACCGAGATCACCGCTCCGGCGGCGGGCAAGGTTGCCTCCATCCTGGGGCCCCGGGGCGCGGGGGGGCGGGGCGCCCGGCCCCAAACCGAACTCCCCCCCCACCCCCCCCGTGCCGCGGGGCGCCCCCCCGGGGGGGGGCGCCCGTCGCCGCGTCTGGTCACGCCGCGCCGGGATGGGATGGAACGGGTCGGTAGTGTGGAGGAACGACAGCAAGGAGTTCGAGTGAACGAGCAGGATCCGCGGCCGGCCACCAGTGAGGCCCTTCCGTTCGACGAGGACACGCTCGTGGCGCTGCCCTCTCCCAACCCGGAGGATCCGGTGGACAGGGCCGACGTGATTGGGGAGGGTGGCCGCTGGCTGGCTGGCTGGGCCGCCCGGTTCCTGCTCATCGCCGCTGCCTTTCTGGCCATGGGCTGGCTCGCCACGAAGTTCTGGAGCGGCATCCTGCCGGTGCTGCTGGCCCTGCTCTTCGCCTCCGTCCTCTGGCCCGTGACCAGCTGGCTCAAGAAGGTGGGAGTGCCCTATCTGGGCGGCGCCGCCATCTCGCTGCTCGGCGGCTTCGGCTTGCTCGCCGGTCTCATCTGGCTCATCGCGCCGGGCATCGCGTCGCAGTGGTCCACCCTGTCCGGGCAGGCCGTCCAGGGCGTCAAGAAGCTGCAGGAGTGGGCTGCCGGCCCGCCGCTGAACCTGCGCGACGAGCAACTGAATGACTGGATCAACCAGGGGCTCACCTGGCTGCAGGCCCGCAGCGGCGAGCTGGCCGGCCAGGTGATGAGCGTGGGCGGTTCCATCGGCAGCGGCGTGGTCACGTTGCTGTTGACCCTCGTCCTGACGTTCTTCTTCCTCAAGGACGGCAGCACCTTCCTGGGATTCACCCGGGCCATCGTCGGGCGGAAGGCTGGCTTCCACGCCACCGAGCTGCTCACGCGCCTGTGGAACACCGTCTCCGGCTACATCCGCACCCAGGCCATCGTGAGCTTCGTCGACGCCCTGTTCATCGGCCTGGGGCTGGTGCTCCTGGGCGTGCCCCTGGCCTTCCCGCTGGCCGTGATCACCTTCATCGCCGGCTTCATCCCCATGGTGGGCGCCATCACCGCCGGCGCCTTGGCCGTCCTCGTGGCGCTGGTGTCCAACGGCGTCTACACGGCGTTGTTCGTGCTCATCCTGATCCTCGTGGTGCAGCAGCTGGAGGGCAACATCCTCCAGCCCCTGCTGCAATCCCGAGTGATGCAGCTCCACCCCGTGGTGGTGCTGCTGGCGGTGCTGCTGGGCGGCGTGTGGGGCGGCATCATCGGCGCGTTCCTCGCGGTCCCCATGGCCGCCTCGGTGGCCGTCGTGCTGCGCTACCTGGGTGACCTGATCGATCTGCGCACCGGAGACCGCCGGGCGGAGGACATCACCTGGGCCACTGATGACGGCCACACCATCGCCTACGAGGGGGAGAAGCACGCCGCGTTCTTCCGGGCGCTGGTCAGCCGCCGGACCGCCCGCCGGGAGGCGGAGGAGGGCACGGACAAGGCCACCGTCGAACTGCCCGGCGGCCGCGAGGTCAAGGTGGAGGGCACCGGCTGGCTGGGCAAGCTGATGCGCCGCCGCCCCATGCAGAGGCAGGGCGCCACGAACGCCGAGGAGGCCGCTCCCGGCGTGCCGGAGGAACGGGACTAACCGACGCGGTGCACCTTGGCCTGCGAGGCCTGCGCCCGCGGCCGGATGGTGACCCTGTCCAGGTTGACGTGCGACGGCCTGGTGGCCATGTAGACGATCGTGTCTGCCACGTCCTCTGCCGTCAGCGGCTGGGCCACGCCGTCGTAGACCTTGTCGGCCTTCGCCTGGTCCCCGTCGAAGCGGGTCAGGGAGAACTCCTC
>JAUNRO010000454.1:1999-2329 GCA_030544185.1 Propionibacteriaceae bacterium
CCCGGGCAGATCTCCGTCACGCGCACCGGCTGGTCGAAGAGCTCGAGCCGCAGTGATTCCACGATGGAACGCTCGCCAGCCTTCGCGGCGCAGTAGCCCGCGCCGCCCTCGTAGCCGGAATCAGCCGCCGTGGAGGTGACGAACACGATGATGCCTTCGGCCGCGGTGAGCGCCGGCAGCAGCGCCTTGGTGACGCGTGCGGTGCCGATGGTGTTGGTGGCAATCATCTGGGCCCACTTGGCCAGATCCGCCTCTGCCACGGGCTCCAGGCCAAGCGCGCCGCCGGCGTTGTTGACCAGCACGTCCAGGCGGCCGCCGACGGTGGCGGCG
>JAUNRO010000455.1 GCA_030544185.1 Propionibacteriaceae bacterium
CGGGTGAGCGCCCTGATGTCGCGCGGCACGCCACCCGGGTGGGCGATGCCGCCAACCCGAATCAGCGCACTGACCAGCGGGGTCGCTCCGGGGAGGGGGTGCGACTGGATGATGTCCTCCACAATCAGCGTGCGCGAGGCCCGTGGAAGAACGTGACCTCCTGAAAACCCAGACCGCGATACACGGCTTGGTCGATCTGCCCCAACCACTCCGACGGCGCCGCGTCCCCGAGCCGCTTGGCTGGGAGGGAGCGCCGCCCGAGAGTCGCAGGACCCAGGGCGCAGGACCACAACTGCGCGTCCGGGAAGAGGACGCTCCACGGCTCGAGCCGCCAATGGTGCCTGGGTGTGGGCGAAAGCAGGTGACGCACCGGCCCCAGCGACGCCACCTCGTCGAGGGTGCGCTTCGAACACCGGACCGGCGACGCACTCCACAGCCCGCCGTCGGCCAATCGCACGATGGTCATCCGGGTGGGATACGGCACCACCAGCAGATCCTTGGCTATGGGCCCATCGGCCACCCAGATGTCGCGCCCCAGTTCGTCGAGAATCTCCACCCGGCCAACCTAACCCGAGTCAGTTCAGCGCTGCGTCCGTACCGGGCGGGAGATGCAGGACGAGGCCCGCGCGGGTGTCCTCCACCAACGTGCCGTCGGGCTGCTGAGAGATCATCTTCAGTATGGCCCAGTCGCCCAGGCACGCCGAGAGATGCAGCGCGGCCGGCAGAACCAGGAAGGGCCCCCAGGGCAGGAAAAGGACCAGCACCGCGAACAGCGCGTTGACCACGAACGTGGGCATCATCCCCATCCACCAGAACTGGCGGCGGGTGAACTTGTGCCCGGGCGCCGTCGCATAGGCGTAGGGCACCTTGCCCTGCAGCACGCCCACCCCGAACTGCGGCTTGGCACCATAGCGCGCCATAACCACACCGTGCGCGGCCTCGTGCAGCAGGGTCGACACGACGATCCCCACCAGCAAGAAGGCGCCGAACGTGAGCACCGTCGAGAGGAGGCCGCCAATCACGTCGTACCTGAGCATGGGCACCACGCCGAGCGCGCCGAACCCGAGGATGCCGATGGCGATCCAGCGGAGGCTCTGCTTGGCCATCGCCTCGGTGTCGAGCTGCTCCATCGTCCATTCGACGGTGGTCCACTCCCGCGCTGACTCGGTCACGTCTCTCCTGACCCTTTCGATCGCCCTGGGCTCCGAGCGACCTGGGCGCGCCCATGATGGGCCACCCCGACGAGGCAGATGAGTGCGCCGACGACGGCGAATCTGTCCGGCTTGAAGCCGTCGACGACCATACTCCACCCGCGCGATCCCGCGACGAACACCCCTCCGTCGGCGTCGAGGATGAGCCCGCCGCGGGGACGTGGTTGAGCAATTGGATGGGGTCACGGAACCGTAACAGCGTTCTGCCGGCGTGTCGCGACGGCCACCCCACCCAATTGCTCACGACGACCCCCCGATCGCTGACCGGGTCTCAAGCGAGGCCACTCACCGACGGCGCTCAGGCGAGAGGTTGGTGCACCTCAGTCACCAGCTCCTCCTCGCTGACCTGATCCGGGGTGGTCAGATACAGGTTGAAGGCCTTGCCGGCGACGGTGCCGTCCCCGCTGACGCTCAGGCCCTCCGCGGCGAGGCGGTCGTTGATGAGGTCGTGAGCCTCGCTGATCTGGTCGTAGGAGCCGCGCACCTGGGCCACCAGGCAGTCGCGCTCCGGCAGGTCCAGAACCTCCAGGGGCGCCTCGACGCGGGTTCCGGGCGCGACAGGGCAGAAGATCGAGAGGTCGACGTCGCGCTCGGTGTACTCGTCGTCATGCTCGATGACGCCGCAGGGGCCGACGGGGGTGAGGCCCTGATCGGTGAGCGCGGGCATCATCTGCGCCCAGAGCTGACCCTCGTCTGAGTACGTGGGGACGGTGCCGCGCAGCGCCGCGACCCTCATTGCCGGAACGGTGGTGCGGTTGATGGTGATCGACATGCTGGTTTCTCCTTTGGCGAGCAGTCGGTGGATGAGGGAGAGGCGTGCCTGGGCGGCGCGCAGTTCGCCAGCGAGCGTGTCGCTCTGCAGCCGCAGAGCGTTGTCCCAGGCTGGCGTACCGCGGGCGGCGAGGAGGGCCCCGATGGCGGAGACGCCGAACCCGATGTCGCGGAGAGTCCGGATGTCAGCCGCGTCGGCGAGTTGATGCGCGGCGTACCGACGGTATCCGGTGGACCCGTCGATGTCGGCCGGCACCAGGACGCCATTGGCGTCGTAGTGACGCAACATGCGGACCGACAGCCTGCTCAGCGAACTGAACTGACCAATCGTCATGAGGTT
>JAUNRO010000456.1 GCA_030544185.1 Propionibacteriaceae bacterium
CACCTCCCCGGCCCCGAAGACTTCGCCGCCACCCTGGTCGGCCGCGAGTTCGCCGAGCCGCGCCGTCGTGGCAAATATCTGTGGCTGCCCTTCACCGACGGCGACGCCGTCCTGGTCCACCTCGGCATGAGCGGCCAGTTCCGCACCGCCGCCCCCGGACTGCCCGATGCTCGCAACACGCGGGTCCGGTTCACCTTCGACGACGGCGGCCACGAACTCCGCTTCGTGGACCAGCGCATGTTCGGCGGCCTCTCGCTCGCGGTCGGCGGCGCGGAGCTGCCCAACGAGATCGCCCATATCGCCGCCGATCCGTTCGACCCGGCGTACGACATCGACGTCGTCACCGCCCGCCTGCGCACCCGCCAGTCCGGCATCAAGCGGCTGCTGCTCGACCAGAGCCTGGTCTCGGGGATCGGCAACATCTACGCCGACGAGGCCCTGTGGCGCGCGCGACTGCACTACGACAAACCCGGGCGTACGCTCAGCCGCGCAGCGGCCCGCACTGTCCTCGGCGCCGCCCGGGACGTGATGGCCGACGCCCTGACCGCCGGCGGGACCAGCTTCGACGCGCTCTATGTCAACGTCAACGGTGAATCGGGATACTTCGACCGGTCGCTGAACGCGTACGGTCAGGAAGGCCTGCCCTGCCCCCGCTGCGGCACCGCGATCCGCCGCGAGGCGTTCATGAACCGGTCCTCGTTCCGCTGCCCCCGTTGCCAGCGGGCGCCACGTCTTCGCCGGACCTGACCAGGCGAGCCCGCCAACGCAGTGACCTCAACGTCGGACGCGCGCCGCAGCAACGGCACTCCTGCGCATGGGCGGACGGTCTTGCCGCGGGGACCTGCAGCTACTCGTAGTGGGTCCACATCCTGAGCACGTGGACAACATGCTCGTCGGGCAGGACTTCATAGACGAGCCGGCGCTGGATATTGATCCGTCGCGAGTAGCAGCCCGCGAGGTCTCCGACGAGCTTCTCGTGCCGCGGGGGCGTGGCGAACGGGTCTTCGGTCAGGACCGTGAGCAGGTCCTGCGCCTTCTTCTTCAGCCCGGAGGATGCCAGCTTCTTGGCGTCCTTCTGGGCCTGGCGCGAGTAGACCAGCGTCCAGGGACCGCTGCTCACCAGTCCAGCTCGGTCGAACCGGCCTCGATCCCCTCGGCACGGGCCTGACGCAGCGACTCCGACATCCCGGGCACGGACCCCAGGAACAAGGTCTCCTGGATCGCCCGCCAGTCGTCTTCACCAATGAGCACGGCGTTGCCCCGCTGCCCAGTGATGGTCAATGGCTCGGACTCCTCGTTGACCTGGTCGATCAACCGGTACAGATTGGCTCGGGCTGCGGTCGCGGTCACTGCGGTCATCATGTCCACCTCCAAACTTGACCGTACGGAATCGCGTACGCCAACACAACTCGCGAGCTCGCGACCAAGAGGGCCACGGTGGCGGCGGAGGGCCAACGTCTAGCGTCGTGCTGTGGATATCGGGTCGTGGATGGAGCATGCGACGGGCGCGCTGAAGGCGGAGTTCGGTGATCGACTACTCGTCGACGGCCTGTAGGGCAGCATGCGCCGAGGGGAAGCGGCGCCCACCTCCGACATCGACATCCTCATCGTCCTGGACATGCTCAGCGCCACCGATCTGCGCCGCTGTCGTCGGGTGCTGGGAGCTTTGCCTGAAGGTCATCGCGCCCATGGCTTCTCTTGCGCTCGTGCGGAGCTGGCGGCGTGGCCGCGAAGCGAAATCTTCGCGTTCGCCCAGGATGTGCGTCCCTACTACGGCGAACTTGAGCCGTTGCTCCCCGAGGTTGAGCGCCGCGATGTCGAGGAAGGCGCTCGCCTTGCGGTGGCCGGGGTCTACCACGCGGCCGCCCACACTCTGTTGAGTGAGGCTGACCTTGGCGGGCACCGTCAAGGCCTGCAGAAGTTGCTGTTCTTCACGATCTCCAGACCACCTACCTACGCTGCGGCACCTTCGCTGCTACACGTGCCGAGCTGCTCGGCCTGCTGGATCACGATGAGTCACGGCTGCTGATCACTGCCGAGGATTCCTTCTTCTCCGACGTTCTGGACTGGGCTGCACGGCAACTGCGAGCGTTGTCCTGATCGATCCTCGTGCTCCCTTGAGGAGGATTCCGAAGCCGAGCGTCAGCACGATTACGGAAGCAACCGCATCTGCGAGATGCCGTGGAGGACGCCCGCCGGTCCGGCGACTCATGGGCGGTCATCGGCGCCGCGCTCGACACCACTCGTCAAGCCGCCTATCAGCGCTTCGGCCGCGATTGAGCTTCGCGACATGACGGGTCTTCCGTCGTGACTGC
>JAUNRO010000457.1 GCA_030544185.1 Propionibacteriaceae bacterium
GGCGTCGTCGTTCTGCTCGGGTACGCCCGCTGCGCGGGTGGGGGCGGCGTCGCTGTCCGGTGAGACGCCCGCGGAACGGGTCGGGGCGGTGTCCTCGTGATCGCCGTCACGGGACTTGTCGTCAGAGCGCAGGATGTCCTCGACGCGTGCGGGTTCGGTCGGATCTGGCTCGGCGGGTGGCATCGCTCGACGCGGCGCAGTCGAGGTCTCCTCGGGGGTCCCCGCGGCTTGCCGGTCAGGCCGCTCGTTGTCGTCCATCACTCACCACCACGCTGTCCCAGGAAACTCCGCCGGCGGTCCCTCCGCCCGTTCGACCCCCGACTGCTCATCGTCCTCCGCCACCAGATGTTTGCAGAAATAACGTCGATTTGTCTCACAGAACAGCCTCCATCACGGCCTTGGCGATGGGCGCGGCGACGCGGTTGCCGCCAACCTCGCTGCGGGGAATGTTCGCGTCCTCGACGAACACGGCGACGGCCACCGCGGGCTGGCCGGAGTTGTCGAGGGCATAACTGGTGAACCACGCATAGGGCGGGCGATTGGGCGCCGACTGGGCGGTGCCGGTCTTGCCGCCGACCGTGTGGCCGGAGATCCGGGCATTCGTGCCGGTGCCCTCCTCCACGACGGTGACCATCATCTGGGCGAGCGCCTGTGCGTTCGAGCGCTGCAGCGGCTGGGACTGAAGCCTCGGCCGCGTGGTGGAGATGACGTTGAGGTTCTGGGAACGCACCCGGGAAACCAGGTGGGGCTCGAACAGCTGACCGTCGTTCGCGATCGCCGCAGTGACCATCGCGATCTGCAGCGGCGTCGCGGCGACCTCGTGCTGGCCGATCCCGGTCATCGCGGTCGACGGCAGGTCAGGACCGTCGGGATAACGGCTGGCGACACCGTTCAGCTCCGGCAGCGGCCGGGTGCCGAACCCGAACTTCTCCGCCTCGGCCCGCATCACGTCGTCACCGAGCGTGATCGCGATGTTTGCGAACGCGGTGTTGCAGGAGACCCGCAGCGCCTGTTCGATCGTGACCTGCGCGCCGCCGCAGTCGCTCTGGTTGCCCAGGTCGGTGGTGGTCTGCGGGAGCCGCAGCTGGGCGGGGGAGTTGACCAGGGTCTCCGTGGTCATCCCGTTCTCCAGGGCCGCAGCGGCGGTCACGAGCTTGAACACCGATCCGGGCGGATAGATCTCGCGCGCGGCCCGGTTGGCCATCGGCCGGTCGGGGTCATCGTTGAGCTCGATGTAGGCCTGGCGGGCCGCGGACAGGCTGTGATCGGCGATCTGGTTGGGGTCATAGCTGGGCGTACTCACCAGGGCGAGGATCGCACCCGTGCGCGGATCGAGAGCGACGACGGCGCCCTTGCGGTTGCCGAGGCCTTCATAGGCCGCGCGCTGGGCACGGGCGTTGATGGTCGTCTCGATCGACGCCCCGGTGGGCACCTGGCCGGTCAGCGAATCAAGGAAGCGGTTGACGAACTGGGAGTCGGCGGTGCCGGCCATCTCGCGGTTGTACGAGGATTCGAGCCCGGCGCGGCCCTGGTCATAGGAGTAGTACCCGGTGATCGGGGCATACATCCGGCCCTCGGGATAGGTCCGCTGAAACTTGAACTGGTCCTCCGCGGGAACCGTCTGGGCGATCTGTGCGGACCCGACCATGATCGGCCCGCGGTCCTGGGCGAACTCCTCGTCGCGGGTCCGCCGGTTGGCCGGGTGACTGTTCAGCGAGTCCTGGCGCATGACGATCGTGTAGGTCTGGTTGCCGAGCAACAGACCGAACATGATGAGCGCCAGGATCGCGATGCGGCGAATCGGCCGGTTCATCGGCCGCTGCCCTTGATGAGCTGGGTGGTCTCGGAGTCCTGGGCGCTCGGGCCGCGATCCTCGGTGACCTGGGCCACGGGTTTTCGGGCCTGGTGGGAGATGACCATCAACAACCCCATCAGCACCCAGTTGGAGATCAGCGAGGAGCCGCCCTGGGACATGAAGGGCGTGGTGAGACCGGTGAGCGGGAGCAGGCGGGTGACGCCGCCGATGATCAGGAAGACCTGGAGAGCGAAGACGAAGCTCAGCCCGCACGCCAGCAGCTTGCCGAAGGGCTCCTTGGCGGCGAGGGCGGTGCGCAGGCCGCGGGCGACGATGAACGCATAGATCATGATGATCGCCATCAGCCCGGCGGTGCCGAGTTCCTCGCCGATCGCCGCGGCGATGAAGTCCGACTTCGCGAACGTGGTCAGGCCGGGACGACCCTCACCCCACCCGCGGCCGAGGACGCCGCCCCAGGCGAAGCCGAACTGGGCGTTGATGATCTGGCCGT
>JAUNRO010000458.1 GCA_030544185.1 Propionibacteriaceae bacterium
CCTCGCCGCGGTGCGTGGCCGACGGCGGCGGGACGTCGTGCTGCGGGGTGGGGCGATGCTGTGAGGTGGGGCACTGTGGAGAGCGTGCCCAGGTGGCGGCATGGTCGGGACCGACGAGGGATGTCAAGGGAAGGGTCACTTGTCTGATCCCCAACCGCGTCGCACCCCGCTCCCACGTCCGCGCACAGATGGGTCAGGATGGGCAGCATGTCTGTTGCCGTACGCATCATTGCCTGCCTCGATGTCCACGACGGGCGCGTGGTGAAGGGCGTCAATTTCGTCAATCTTCGCGATGCCGGTGATCCCGTCGAGCTCGCCGCCGTCTATGACGCGGCCGGGATCGACGAGCTCACTTTCCTTGACATCTCCGCTTCCCACGAGGGCCGGGCCACGACCCGGGAGATGGTGGCGCGGACTGCGGAGACCGTGTTCATCCCGCTCACCGTCGGCGGGGGGATCTCCTCGGCCGCCGACGTCGACGACCTGCTGCGCCACGGCGCGGACAAGGTCGGGGTGAACACCGCGGCGATCCGGCGCCCCGAGCTGATCAGCGAGATCACCACCCGGTTCGGCAACCAGGTGCTCGTGCTGTCGGTGGACGCCCGCCGGGAGGCCGGCCGGCCGTCGGGCTTCGGCGTCACCACCCACGGCGGACGGCAGTCGGCGGAGCTGGACGCCTTGGAGTGGTGCCGGCAGGCGGTCGACCTCGGGGCGGGGGAGATCCTGCTCAACTCGATGGACGCCGACGGCACGACGGCCGGGTTCGACCTGGAGATGATCGAGGCCGTCCGCAAGGTCGTCGATGTGCCCGTCATCGCCTCCGGCGGTGCGGGCACCGCCGATCATTTCGTTGACGCAGCCCGGGCCGGTGCAGACGCCGTGCTCGCCGCGAGTGTCTTCCACTTCGGCACGGTCTCGGTCACCGAGGTCAAGGAGAAGATGGCAGCGGCGGGGTTCGAGGTCCGCCATGAATACACGGGGGGCTGAGATGCTCGCCTGGTTGCCGTTCGCCACGCTGGCCTCCGCCGAGGAGGCCCTCGGGCCGCTGCCCGCGGGCGTCGAGTTCGCCCCCTTCCCGGACCCGGCGGGCCCCTGGCCCGATTCGATCGGTGAAGTGGGGTTCCTGGTCCCGCCCTATCTGAGCGGCACCGCCGCCCTCGCCCGGATCGAGGAGATGACTAGCCTCGAGGTGATCCACCTCAACCTCGCCGGCTATGACACCTTCCTCGACCTCGTCCCCGACGGGGTGGCCTTGTGCAACGCCGCGGGCGTGCACGACACCGGGACCGCGGAGATGGCGATGGCGCTCCTGCTGGCCCAGAGCCGCAAGCTCGACCGCTATGCCCGCAACATGACGACCGGCCACTGGGAGCGCGACGGCTTCGGCTGGTCCATTGCCGACCGGCGCGCGCTGATCGTCGGCTACGGCGGCATCGGCAAGGCCATCGAGCGGCGGCTGGAGCCGTTCGAGCTGGCAAGCATCAGCAAGGTCGCACGCACAGCCCGCGAGGATGTGCACGCGTTCACCGAGATCGACGACCTGCTGCCCCGGGCCGACATCGTGCTCATCGCCTGCCCGCTCACCGACGAGACCGCCGGCCTGTTCGACGCCCGCCGGCTCGCGCTGCTGCCCGACGAGGCGGTGGTGGTCAACGTCGCTCGGGGGCCGATCGTCGACACCGATGCCCTGCTCGCCGAGACCAGCACCGGCCGGCTGCGCGCCGCGCTGGACGTCACGGACCCGGAGCCGCTGCCGGCCGACCATCCGTTGTGGCACAGTCCCGGCGTCCTCATCGCCCCCCACACCGGGGGTCCCGCCACCTCGTTCTGGCCGCGCACCAACGCGCTGATCGCGCGCCAGTTGGCCCATTGGGCGGCCGGGGAACCACTGGAGAACCGCGTTCGCTGACCCCACGCGACAGCACCCTGTGGTAGGGATGGGACATGGAATGCCTGTTCTGCGCCATCATTGCCGGAGACATCCCGTCGCGCCAGATCTATGCCGACGACCACGCGATCGCGTTCCTCGACATCGGACCCTGGCACCGCGGGCACTCGCTGGTGATCCCGCGTCGCCACGTCGCGGACATCCTCGAAGAGCCCCAGGCCCTCAGTGAGATCGGCCCGGCGATCGCCGCCACCTCGCGGCTGCTCACCGACAAGCTCGGGGCGGACGGGATCAGCCTGCTGTCCAACAACGGTGCGGCAGCGGGCCAGGAGGTCTTCCACCTGCACGTGCACGTCGTGCCGCGCATGGCCGATCACCCCGGTGTCCGCGGCCTGGTGGATCCGGATCCGTCCG
>JAUNRO010000459.1 GCA_030544185.1 Propionibacteriaceae bacterium
AGCGGCCTCCAGGAGGCCGAACTCGCCGGAGACGGGGATGTTGTCGTGGTCGAGCACCCACAGCTCCTCACAGGCCACGTAGCGCTTCCCAGAGCCCTTGTGGACGTCGGCCAGGGTGATGGTGTCGGCGTCGACGGCGTCGAACCACTCCCCCACGAGATCGCCGGAGTTGTAGCAGTGCAAGCATCCGACCCATATGCGCGGGGTCTCGTCGGTGGCGATGGCTGTGGCGGTCATGGCGTCCTCCTCGTTGGTCAGGAGGACCCGGCGCGCACCCAGGCAGCCTTGCTCGGGTGAATGTGGCGCTTGCGGGCGCGCGGCCGGGTCCTCACGAGGTCTCCCGGCCGCGGCTCCGCCGCGGTGCTCAGGCGAAGAGCTGTTCCTGCTGTGTACGGCGACCACGGGGCCGCATGGGCGTTCCTGCCTTCTCCAAGAGGCCTCGGACGCGGGTGATGGAGTACCCGGTCTCTTCGGTCAGCTGTCGCACGCTGGCGCCAGCCTTGTACTTCTCACTGAGGGCATCGGCCAGGGCGTCGGCGGTGTCTTCATCCAGGCGGTCGTGCTTCTCCAGGAACGGCGCCTCGATGGCGCCTCCCGCGTAGCCCTTGTGCACCTTGCCACGGGGCTGGGAGTCGGTGCCCGACTCGTCACCCCAGGCCGTCCAGCCGGGCTGCGCCTGGCGGGCGAACATCTCCAGGAAGGGGCCCGGGGAGCACGACTCGATCAGCTCGTACTGCTCGTCGGGCTTGCGGGAGTGCTCGCGCTTGCGGGTCTCGATCATGTTCACCTGGCTGCGGGCCGGGGCGAGGGTCCGCATCGAGCCACGCACACCGAACAGGATCAGCTCGGTGACGTTGCGGAAGTAGAAGCCGACCCCTCGACCGTCCGGTCCGCCGTCCTTGCGGCGCTTGGCCCAGACGAGGTTGCTGACGTAGCGGAAGCCCCAGCTCTCCATCACCTTGATCCCGTCGAGCAGGAGGGCGTTGGGGACCCACAGGTAGAGGTGGGCGTCCTTGGCGACAACGTCCTTCACGGGGAGGTCACAGATGTCCTGGAGGTCGAGCGTGGAGTATCGGTCCAGGCGGCGGTGCTCGGGGGCCACCTTGCCGGTGCGGTTCTGGAACCGCCACGGCGGGTCGGCGAGGACCGTCTTGAATCCTCCCTCGACTGTTGGGAGGGGCGCGATCTGGTCATTGGGGCGCAGCGGCTCGACTGCCATGGGTGGGTGCTCCTGAACGTGTAAAAAGATCTACTTGGGTTGTATAGATCTTTACATGTTCTGGTTCCCGAGGCAACCCGGTTCTTCAGATCTGTGGATAACTTCAGCCGATGCCGTTGGGCCAGCCGGTGACGCGCTCGTCCTGAATGCCGATGAGGAAGAGCGGACACTGGCCTCCCCCACCGAGGTTCACGATCGGGGTGAGCTTGTCCCAATGGGTCGTGGACCGCCCGTACTTCGACTTCGGGTAGTAACCGGCGTTCGACCCGGCTTCGAGCGCAGCCTGGAGGCGTGGTCCGCGGGTGATGATGACGCCGACGGCGATCACGCCCTCGTTGTGGAGACCGGAGAAGTTGTTGAGGTCGCGGTGGTAGAAGGGGTCCTTGTTGTTCCACTCCATCTCGACGGCGACGCCGGGATACCAGTCGTCCTCGCCGAGCTTGAAGACGTCGATCTCGTGGCTGCGGGTCTTGAAGATCGGGGTCTTGTCAATCAGCTTCTCGATCTCGACGTTGTGCTTCTGCCAGCCCTGGTCGTAGAGCGACTGGTCGAACCGCGCGGTGTGGTTGGCACGGCCACCGCCGCCGACGACGATGTCCTCGGTGAAGTCGATCGCGAAGCTCTCCAAGGAGTGGACGATCTCCGCGAACAGGGTGGGGAAGGAGTTGGCCAGGATCACGTCGGCGTAGCGGGTCACCCCGTAGCAGTAGCCGCCAGGCAGGTTCTGGATGGTGGGTTCGGCGACGACGCCGGGCAGTGCGGGGTCCGCGATGGCGGGCTTCGGAGTGTCATTCATGCGTCCAGCGTAGGACCTGAATCTTCGCCGGAGAAGCCGCATTTGAGCGCCCTGAGGAGCATTTACCGCGTCATCAGGGATTTCTCTCGAAAAGATTTTCGGGACGCTCGACGAGAACCTAAGTCTTGAGATTCGGCTGGCCTCGGAACAGCTTCACCCTCGCCGGTCGTTCATCACTCACCCAGGGGTAGACAGTTCACTCCGCCGGTCGTCCTGACGTGCACGTGCGTCGTCGTCGGAGGGATCGGTGCTGGCGGTGGTGTCGTTCTTCCAGCTCACATCGA
>JAUNRO010000460.1 GCA_030544185.1 Propionibacteriaceae bacterium
AGCCGGGGCCGCTGCCACCAGCCCACGGCGGCGACCGCGAGACCGATCAGGACCGGCCACGTCGCCTCCCACAGCGTGACGGGGTCCAGCTCCGGCACGGCCGCGAGCGGCACCCACCAGTCGCCCAGGATCCAGGGCACGGGGATGCAGACCGCGACGAGGAACAGCCAGGCGCCCAGCTCACGGTCCGGTGCGGCCGCGGGCGCGGATTCCATCTCCTGCAGCCGCGTCCAGAACCGGATCAGCAGCAGCGTCGACCCCGTCGCGACCCAGGGCAGCAGATCGACCAGGTCGAAGCCGGCGACGACGACGCCCTCGACGGCGTTCTTGGCGGCATACTTCCCCACCGCACCCGAGCTGAAGGGGGCCCCGACGATCGCGAGCCCGGCGATCAACGTGCCGGCCGCGACGAGCCGGCCCCGCCAGCGGCGCCCGTGATGCTGCCAGACCGGGACCGTGAGGAACGCGGCGGCCTTGGCGAGCCCGTGGTGCACGGCATAGATGACGGCGGCGGTGATGCAGGCCGGGGCGAGGGCGGGCACCGCGAGCGCAACGCCGACGACGATGGTGAGGAACCCGAGCTGGGAGATGGTGGAGTACGCAAGGACGGTCTTCGGGTTGCGTTGGGCGAGGCCGACCGGGATCGCGGCGAAGGCGCCAAGCGCCCCGGCGATCACCATCGCCCGGCCGGCATCAACCAGGCCGATCTCCCCCAGCGGCAGGAACCGGAGCCAGCCGACCAGGCCGGCCTTGACCATGGCCCCCGACAGGACGGCGCTGGCCGTGGGCGGCGCCGCGGGATGGGCCAGCGGCAACCAGACGTGCAGGAGCACCAGGCCGGCCTTGATGCCGAACCCGGCGATCACCAGGGCGACGATGAGGTCCCGGTGCTCGGAGGCGGCGACCGTTGAGCTCGAGACCGCCGGCGCCGGCGATCAGGGCGAGCGCGGCGAGGCTGAAGGTCTCGCTGAGGACCGCGAGCACCAGATAGACCCGGGCCGCCCGGTGCGCCTCGGCGGTGCGGTTGTGCAGCACGAGCCCGAGCGCGGAATAGCTCATCAGGGCGAAGCACAGATAGAACGTGACCGTGTCCGCGGCCGCATAGACCCCTATGTTGCCGACGAAGCAGAGCAGCAGGAACCCCTGCAGGACCCCGGGGCGGCGGACCCGGCGCGGATCGACCGCGGTGAGCACCGCGCCATAGAGCAGCACGGTCACGAACGTGAGGGCCCGCGCGACCACGTCCAGCCGGAACGACGCACCGGTCAGCAGCCACTCCCAGCGGGTCACCTCCTGTGCCGTCGGCACCAGCGTCAGCACCAGCGCCGGCACCACGGCGAGCTGGCACCAGCCCTGGAGCACCGACCGCACCCGGCGCGCGCCGGGGCGTACGCCCAAGCGGGAGAGCGCCAGCCCGCCCGCCGCAGCGAGCGGCGCCAGGAACGCGAACAGCCACAGCCAGGTCACGGGTAGCTCCGTTCCGCGATCAGCCCGGCGAAGTCGAGCGGGGCGAACGGCATCCCCGCGCACACGCCCGCGGCGACCGCGCGGACCGCGGTCGTGACGGCGGGCCAGAGCATGAGCTGGAACGGCCGGGGGCGCGGCACGGTGCCCGCCGCGGGCTCGTCGACAGGCACCCAGATGCGATAGACGACCGGCAGGAAATAGGCGGCGTTGAGTCCGGCGCTCAGGATCAGCACACCCACGACCCAGGGCCGATCGGCGGCCAGCGCCCCCTGCGCGAGCGTCCACTTGGACACGAAGCCGGCGAGCGGCGGGAGGCCGATCATGCCGAGCGCGCCGACGGTGAACGCCACCGAGGTCCACGGCATCCGCCGCCCCATCCCGGCCAGCGACGCGATGGACGTGGCGCCGAGGCGCTCGGCATAGAGACCGGCACAGGGTGATCTTCGTGATGCCCTGGTGGAACAGATGCACGACGCCGCCGGTGGTGGCGGTGACGCCATACATGGCGAGGCCGAGGGTGATGTAGGAGACCTGGCTCACCGTCGAGAACGCCAGCCGCTTCTTCAGATCGGTCTGGCTGAGCGCGCGGAACGACCCCCACAGGATGGTGAGCGCCGCCCAGACCAGCAACGGGTCGAGGACTCCGAGCTCGCGGGCCGGACCGACGCCGAAGACGTCGTCGACGAGGCGGACCAGGCCGAATGCGCCCGCCTTGACGACCGCGACCGCATGCAGCAGCGCGCTCACCGGCGCGGGGGCGACCATCGCCGTCGGCAGCCAGCCGTGCAGCGGCACGAGCGCGGCC
>JAUNRO010000461.1 GCA_030544185.1 Propionibacteriaceae bacterium
GCCGAGGCCACGCCCGAGACCGATGCACAGCTCCGGGGCACGAAGCACGACGTCTGGGGCCGGCGGCTCGCCACCGATATGACCGTGCCTGCTCCGAGTTATGCGCTGCTGCTGGGTGGGCTCGCGTTCTCGCCCTTCGGCATCCTGCTGGGCCAGAACTACGGCGGGGAGGCGGTCTTCCGGGTCTATCTGTATTCCCTGGGCGGCGCCGCCATTCTGACCGGTTTGCTCGCGGACCACATCCTGCCGACGTGGGGCCAGCGCTCGGAGGGTCGGCCGGCCACGCCGCGGCTCTTCATCGTGGCCACGGTCGTGATCGGTCTGCTCGGCGCTCAGGCCTCGATGGGCACCTGGACGGTCCAGGAGGTGACGCCGCAGGGCGTCGACCGAATGCGGACCCTGATCGAGACCGTTCCGGCCGGCTCCGCGATCGTGCTCGCCGCGCCCGGCCTGCCCGCGCCGATGACCGCGCGGTACGCCGAGTTCGCGCACGCCGGCCGGGAGTCCGACCCCAGCCTGGCCACCCGCCCGAACTTTCACGAGCTGACGTTCGAGACACCCGACGATCTCGACCAGCTCACCGAGTTCCTCGGCCCCCAGAACCGTCGGTTCTTCCTCGCCTTCTCCGATGAGGGCCGCAACTATGCCCGGTTTTATGGCTTCATGGAGCCGGCGCATTTCGACCGGCTCCATGAGCTCATCGACGCGAGCCCGGACTGGGACAAGCACACCGGTTATCCCGACGGGATCGACGTCTATGAATGGGTCGCCGCGCCGCAGTGGTGAGGAACCCCAGCGCGGCGGGGCGTCCCACGCGCCGGGCTCCTGGCCCGCACCCTTGACCCGCACGGGAGAATCGGGACCATGGCCAAATCCGCGGAGTCGATCCTGAAGGTGACCGGGCTGACCCGTTCCTATGGACAGACGAAGATCATCGACAACTTCAACCTCCAGGTGCGTGCAGGGGAGGCCATCGCGTTGACCGGTCGCAATGGCGCGGGCAAATCCACCCTGCTGCGGTGCCTGGTTGGTGCGGACCGGCCGAGCGAGGGTGAGATCCTGATCTGCGGTGAGAAGCTCGCCGAGACCTCCCGCACCGTCCGGCAGAACCTCGCCACCGTCATCGACGATCTCGACTTCTTTCCCGACCTGAGCGTGGTCGAGCACCTTGATCTGCTCGCCCGGGCGCATGGACTGGCTGATCCGGAGACCGTGGTGGACGACATCCTCCACGAGGTCCAGCTGGTGCCCCAGTCTGGGCAGCTGCCCGGCACGTTGTCCTCGGGCCAGCGGCGGCGACTGGCGCTCGCGACCGCCTTCGTTCGCCCGCGCAAGCTGCTGGTCTTGGACGAGCCCGAGCAGCGCCTCGACACCGAGGGTGTGCGCTGGCTCGCCGATCGGCTCAATTCCGAGCTGCGGGATGGGCTGGCGTTGGTGTTCGCCTCCCACGAGCCCTATCTGGTGGAGGAGGTCGCGACCCGCGTGGTCCGGCTCGGGCCCGACCGCGATCCCGAGGACGATGACGCTGAGGCCGCGACCGACAACACGCCCGTGGCCACGGTCCCGACGACGCAGCCGAAGAAGGTTCAGGACCCGAAGCCGCGCTCGAAGCCCAAGCCCTCGCACGGAAAGCGCCGCCGATGAGCGGCCCGAAGGTCGATCACCGGCCCAGCGAGCGGGAGCTCAAGCTCCTCGTCAAGGACTGGCGCACCGGCCGCGCCACGAAGACCCTGTGGGAAGCCGTCCAGGACGCCTATGTAGCGGTCCTCGCCGTCGCCGTCATCGGCGCGATGGTCGTGCAGTTGATCGTCACCGTGCAGAGCACGGCCTCGACGTGCACCGACGGCGCCTGCCTGACCGCGCGCAGCCTGTTGCCGTTCGCGGTCCTCGGGGGCGTGGTGGCCCTCGCGGTGGCAGCGGCCCGGCTGTTCGGGCCAGTTCTGGCCTCGGCGGCCGAGGGCTTCTGGTTGCTCGATGCGCCTGTGAACCGGGCGAGCCTGCTGCGGACCCGGCTGGTTTCGGCGATCGCCCTGGCGTTCATCGCCGGCGCCGGGGCAGGGGCGCTGGTGTCGGCGCTGACCGGCTCCGAGCTCGAGCTCGTGATCAGCTGGGCGATCGCGACCGGTCTCTCGTCGGCGGGTGTTGTCGCCTTCGCCGCGGCAGAGCAGGGTGCCGACCGCACGCTGTTCACCAAGATCTCCATCTATCTGTTCACAGGCGTCTCCGTGACCGCTTTGGTCACGGTCGTCGGCATCGCTGC
>JAUNRO010000462.1 GCA_030544185.1 Propionibacteriaceae bacterium
GTGACGACGGGGAAGAGGTCGGCGGCGAGGTGGCGCAGGGCGAACTCGTACCCCTGCGGACCGCAACCGGCGATGACGGCGACGGCGACGTCCGCGAGGTAGGAGTGGTGCCGAAACGGCTCGCGGGCGTGCACGTTGCTCAGGTGTACCTCGACGAACGGGACCTCCGCGGCGAGGAGGGCGTCCCGCAGCGCCACGGAGGTGTGGGTGTAGGCGGCCGCGTTGACGACGAGGCCCGCCGCCCGCGTGCGCCACTCCTGGACGGCGTCGACGAGGGCGCCTTCGTGGTTGCTCTGGACGCACTCCACCGTGAGGCCGAGTTCGTCCCCCAGTTCGGTGCACCGCGACTCGATGTCGGCGAGCGTCGCCCGCCCGTAGATCTCCGGCTGCCGGGTGCCGAGCAGGTTGAGGTTCGGGCCGTTGAGCAGGCCCACGAGGGGCCGCGAGTTCGTCGTCGTCACCCGCCCAGTGTCGCACCGGACCGTGCGGAGGCCCGAAGAGCGAGCGTCCAGCAGACCAGCGGGACCAGCGGGCTGGCCGAGGTGGGCATGGGCGTGGGCAGTGGTTTCGAGACGCCACCGTGCTCGCTCCGCTGCGCGCGGTGGCTCCTCAACCAACGGGAGGGCGCCAGCCCCCATGAACGAGAGAGACGCACCCACCCACCCCCGTTGGTTGAGGAGCGAGCGAAGCGAGCGTCTCGAAACCACCGGCGACCACCACGACCACTCCCTCAGCGTGGCCGTTGATGTCGAGACGCCACCAACGGGATGGGGGTGGCGGCCCTGTCAATCCTCCAAGGCGACCTGGCGCAGCTCTGGAAGGAACAACGCTGCGCAGGCGGCGATCGCGAACGCCGTCGCGAACACCGTGAACACCAAACCCTGCCCCCCGGCCGCAGCGAGGACCGGGACGCTGAGGGGTGCCAGGATCGACGCGATCCTCCCGAAACCCGCAGCCGCCCCCGAGCCGGTCGTGCGGATGCTCGTCGGATAGATCTCCGGGGACACCGCGTACAGCGCGCCCCACGCCCCCAGGTTGAAGAACGACATGAGACAGCCCGCCGTGATGATCCACGCCGGCCCCGCGAGCTGCGGGAACGCCTGCGAGGCCACCGCGCCGAAGAACCCGGCCGCGGCCGCCGACCCCACGAGGAACGACGCGAGCGTCGCACGCCTACCCCACACCTCGATGAGCCACGCCGCCATCGCGTACCCGGGCAACTGCGCCAGCGTGATGATGAGCGTGTACTCGAACGAGCGCGTGATCGTGTACCCCTGCGCCACGAGCAGACTCGGCAACCAGATGAACGCCCCGTAGTAGGACAGGTTCACCATGAACCACACCGTCCACAACGCGATCGTGCGGCGGCGGAAACGCTGGCCCCAGAGCTTGTCCGGCGGGTCGGTCGTCGCGGGCGGCTCGGCCGGCGAGACCGTCCCGGCCTCTCCCGCGGCGCGATCGTTGGGCTCGGTGGTCGGCGCCCCATCGCGCGGCAGCGGCGTCTCATGGGTGATGCCCGACGGCGCCTCGAAGCGGCGCACGGCGGCCTCGGCCTCCGCGTAACGGCCCTTGCTCTCGAGGAAACGCACCGACTCCGGCAGACCCCACCGCACGACGATCGCGTAGGCGGCCGGCACGAGACCGATGGCGAGCGCCCAGCGCCACCCGTTCTCGCCGATGGGGACGACGAGATACCCGATGAGGGCGGCGAGGATCCAGCCCAGCGCCCAGAACGATTCGAGGACGACGACCATGCGGCCCCGGATACGCCGCGGCGAGTACTCACTGACGAGCGTGGCGGCCACGGGTAGCTCCGCCCCGAGCCCGAGGCCGACGACGAAGCGCAGGATCATGAGCGCCGCGACCGATGTGGCGAGGGCCGAGGCGCCCGTCGCGAGTCCGTAGACGAGCAGCGTCAGCGCGAAGACCTGGCGGCGGCCGATGCGGTCGGCCAGCAGGCCCCCGAGGGTCGCACCGATCGCCATGCCGAGGAACCCCAGCGAGGCGATGATCGACAGCGTTCCCTGCGTCAATCCCCAGTGGTGTCCGAGGGCGACCATGACGAACGCGATGAGGCTGACGTCCATGGCATCGAGCGCCCACCCGATGCCGGAGCCGAGGAGCAACCTGCCGTGAGCCCGGTTGGCGGGCAACCGGTCGAGCCGGTCGGTGCGGCTCAGCACCTCGAGGGGGGCCTGCGAACTCATGAGCACTCCTCGGTGCGTGCGGGCAGGACGACCTGCGCATTCC
>JAUNRO010000463.1 GCA_030544185.1 Propionibacteriaceae bacterium
GACGTGGACCACCCGGGGGCTGGTCGGGCCTGTGATTGGCGCGGGTTGCGCTTGTGCCCGCGGGAGCGGTCGCGGCTCTGCTGACAGGAGGGCCAGGTGGTCGTGGGCGACGATGCGCACTCGGGCGGGAGCCTTCGGGTCGTGCTGGACGCGGTCGAGCACGTCGAGATCTCCGGTGAGCCAGGCCGCCCGGGTGGCCGCGGCAGGTGACTCGATGGGATTCGGCGCAAGCCCGAGGTGGACGCGCAGGGAAGCGTCCAGGGCTCCGCCGGTCGGGGCGTGGGGGAGGGCAGCCCGGGCCGCCTGCGGGTCGTCCTGGAGGAGATGGCCCCAGGCCTGCATGATGGATGACCTGCCACGCGTCGTGATGGTGCGACCGAGGCGGCTGCGCACGTTGCCGGGGAGGCGGCGGCCGGCCTGGACTGTGAGCCAGACAGGGTCGTCAAGGGCTAGGGACAGAATCGCGGAGGACGCACTGATGAGCCCGCGGGCTCGGCTCACCGCGGCCTGGCCGTCGGCACGCCGGCTCGACTGACAGACCTCAGCGTTGCCTGCTGCTGGCTCGCGGCCGGCAGGAGCATCCCGGCGAGGACCTCGAGATAGATCCGGGCGGCCAGCGGCTCACTGGCGTTCTCCTTGAGCCAGGCGGCCGACAGCGCCTGGTCGGGTCGCGGCGGGAGATCCTTCGAGAGGCGAATCCACTGAGTGGCCAGAGCATCCGGGTCCTCCGGCGGGACGACGAAGCCACACTCGGTCTCGGCAATGATGTCGGCGGCCTCGCCAGCGATCGACCCGCTCACGTGCATCCCCAGACTCATCGCCTCATAGAGCTTCGAGGGGACGGTCCAGCGCAGCGGCTCCCAGTCCCGGAGCATGACGAGGAAGGTGTCGCCCCACTCGTAGTGGTGGTGGATCTCGGAGCGAGCCTGGGCGCCGCGGACGATGATCGGGAGGTCCTCGGCCTCCGCGAGCGCCGTCACAGCCTGCTTGCCCGCACCGGTGCCGATGACACGCATCTCGATGTCGGCGCCCTGCGCCCGCGCGATCCGCAGTGCCTCCACGGCGGTCACGAGACCCTGGGCGCGACCCACGGTCCCGACATAGACCACTCGCAGCGTGCCGTCGCTGGGACGTGGGTTCTTGGCCTCGTAGTTCTCGATCTCGTGCCACGAGTTGCGCACGGTCGTGACATTCGAGATGCCGCGCTCGCGGAGGATCTCGGCGAAGGTGTCCGTCGTCGTGATGACGTGGTCGGCCCGGCGCTGCAGCCACGTGATGCCCGCCGGAGCGACGCTCAGGCCGATCCGCTTCTTGAGGCTGGGCTTCTGCCGCGCTCCGTCCCAGTGGTCTGAGACCGTGACCAGGTCGGGCCAGGCGTCGCGGATCTCCATGACCAGGGGCCGGCCGAGCAGGAGCTTGGCGAACCATCCGGCGACGAGGGTCGGCATCGCCGGCGCCGTCGCGACGATGATGTCGCTCTGGAGCTGCTTGCGCAGGCGGAACACTGCGACCATCGTGAAGAACGCGACGACGAGCTGGTTGATCATGACCGACCCGAGATCGCCCTTGGTCTCGCGGAAGCTGACCCGATAGATCGACTCTCCGTGGGACCCCGTCTGTGGCTCGGACAGGCGGTCCGGCGGCTCATAGCCGTCGAGCAGGCTGCCGATCGGGTAGTGCGGGTGGGGAGCGATGACGTCCAGGCCGTGTCCCGCCGAGGTCAGCTCCCGGGCCAACCCGTCCCAGCGGAGCTGCGGGGGACCGGTCTCCGGGGTGTAGTGGTGCGAGAGCAGGAGGATCCGCACAGTGCGATCTCCTTCTTCTCGGGGGCAGGGGCGAAGCAAACCGATCGCGAAACGACCCCATCCTTGCATAAAACGGGGCGCTATAGCACATGTGTGTGGTAGGCGCATGAGAATCGTATGAGTGTCGCCTGCGCTTCGCCGAGCGGCTGGGCTCAGGAATCCGCGGCCGGGGAGGGTCGTGCTGGTGAGTCCGCGGTGTCGCCGGACGAGACCGCGACAGTGTCCGCAGTGAGCGTGGTCGGTGCCCGGCACTGCCTGGGGTAGTCCTCCTCGACCGGGCGGGTGTCGATGCGGGACCCGTTGACGAGGGTGATGTCGTCGTAGGCCGGTCGGCCGCGGACGATGTTCTGGTACTGATAGCGCGTCAGGGTCGCCAGGCGACAGTCGGTGCCGAAGGTGAGGACGTCGAAGGTATAGGGCTGCCCGGTCAGCTCCTC
>JAUNRO010000464.1 GCA_030544185.1 Propionibacteriaceae bacterium
ATGACCTTCGCCCACTCTGACGGATCCGATCGGGCTGTGGTGCCATCGCGGAGCTGTTCACGTTTGGCTGCGAGGAAGCGACTCACCGCCCGGGCACGCCTCAGTGCCATCTCTTCGGTCAAGTTGGTCCGAGTGATTAGGCGCGTCAGGTGCTCGTAGGCCGCTGATCGGCGGTCGTCGGCCAGGGCTCGGATCAGGTTGAGAATCACGGCCGTGGCCGGCTCGGCCGTCAGATCCTGACGAAGCTGCTCGTTGCGGGACGCGATACCACGATCGTTCAGCTCCTCGATCAGCAGCTCGCACACCAAGTGAGGTTGCTGGCGAACCAAGATGGCGATCTCGCTCGGCGGAACGCCTGCGTCGAGCCAGGCTTCGATCCGGTCCGCGATCTCCACGGCCTCATCCAGAGACGTGGCGAAAGGAAGCACCTCAACGGAGCCTTCGCTGCCCGCGAGCTCGGCGACTGGCACCGCCGCTGGTGGATCCATCACCTGTACCATGCGGTTCTGCATCCGGCGCAGGACCGGTTCCGAGCGGTAGTTCTGGTACAGCGTCAGTGGTTGAGCCGCGAAGTCGGTAGCGAAGGTCTGCATGATGCCGTCCAGCGCTCCGGCCCAGCTCATGATTCGTTGCTTGACGTCGCCGACAGCGGTGAGTACGGCGTCGCTGCCGAGGAAGGTCTCCTTGAGCAGTGAGTACTGGTTGCGTGTGGCGTCCTGGAACTCGTCAAGGAAGACATGGGTGTAGGTCTGCCGAATCGCGTTTCGCGCGTTCGAACTATTCTGCAAGATATCGATCGCCAGCGGCACCAGGTCCTCGAAGGTGATTTGCTTGCGCGGCACTCGGTCGTACGGGTCGATCGTGTAGTCCGGATCGAGGGCGTCTTTGCCGGTCAGCAGGACTCGGTAGTTGTCGATGATCCTCTTGGCGAAGGCGTGGAAGGTGAAGCTGTCGAACCGCGCCGCAAGCTGCTCACCACAGCGCCTGCGCACGCGCTCACGGATGTTCCGTGCCGCGTCCACCTTGAACGAGATCGCCAAGATGCGCTGCGGGTAGCGGCAGGCGCCGGTCGTCAGCAGGAAGTCCGCCCGTTGCGCCAGCAGTTCGGTCTTGCCCGCGCCAGGGCCGGCGGCCACGAGGACAGCGCGTAGGGCGTTCGGCTCAAGCGTGGTGCCATCTGCCGGCCGCCAGTCCTCCGGCCGGATCATTCGGGGATCGACTCCAGGCGCTTTCGTATGGCGTCGACCAACCGCTCGAGCGGCTTCGGTAGGGCTTCGAGCAGCTCTTCGTTCGTGAGCTCGGCCATGGCGGCGATGTGACTGGCCGGCTTGCTGCCCCGCTTGAACTGCTTCTGATACTCGTCGAACAGCTCCAGGTGGGCGGCGTCGAGCCGATCGATGTTGGCGCGCGCCTTGCCGAGGACCGCCTCCTTGGTGGCCTCGGTTGGCGTCGCCGGCGTGACTTCGTAGGCGTCCGGGTAGGTCTCTAGCAGCATCAGGTCGAGGTCGAGCGGGTAGGAGAAGAAGACTCCGCCGCGCTTCTCCAGCGCCAGGAGCCAACTCTTGTCGCCGAATCGTGGGAAGTCTCGGTCATCATCCCAAGCTGGAATCTTGGCGAGAGTCTCGTCCTTGAGCGTTCCTGGCCGGAGCTTGTTCAGCTGCTTGGCGGCATAGCTGATCCTCCCCCAACCGCCCTGGTAGCGCCCACAGTCGAGGTCGAGCAGCGTGACGTACGGGATCTCCAAGTGTTCGAGCAGCCGCCAGAAGTGATTGACGTGACGACCACCAAGTGGGACGACGCAGACCGAGACATCGTCCTCAGCGATACCAGCGGCAGCGAGCACCCGCGGTAGGACGACCTGCTCGCTGTCACCCTCACCCAAGACGACGAGGCGCGAGAAGTAGAGCTCTGGGTAAGCCAGCACGGCTTCGCGCACGTACTTAGCGGCCTCGTCGGTCTCAGCAGGCATGACGATCGTGCGGACGGTCGTGGTGCGGTCGGGACCGAGCCGTAGGAACCGAATGTCCTCGGGTTCCACCCGGTGCAGCAGCGCTGGAGCGTGCGTGGCGACGACGCCCTGCACGTCCTCCTTGTCGCACGCCTCCCGGAGCTGCCGAACGATGCGACCGAGATACTGCGGGGCGAGGCTGTTCTCGGGTTCCTCCAGAGCGATCACGACGTGAACCGGTGGCCGCAGCTTGTTGGGATCG
>JAUNRO010000465.1 GCA_030544185.1 Propionibacteriaceae bacterium
GATGTCCTGCATTCGGTCGAGGCTGGGGGCTACGCGGTGCTCGGGCCAGCGTGCGGTCAGCTCTCCGAGCAGCTTCTGATGATTGGTTGGCATTTCACCGGCATCCTATGCTGTTTGCCATGACCAGCACGGCCGCGCCGGATCGCGCACGCACGTCTCCATCTGTTCGGCGATATTCGGCGTTGCACTGGGTCGGGCTGATTGCCCGGCTCGTGCTCGCCGGAGTGTGGTTCGCGGCGAGCGTGCCGAAACTGCTCGACCTGGAGGCATCGGTCCTCGCGGTGCGTGGATATCAGATCCTGCCCTATGACGTCGCGGTCGTGATCGGCTATCTGCTGCCGATCGTCGAGCTGATCCTCGGCGTGCTGCTGCTGATCGGCCTGTTCACCCGTCCCGCGGCCGTGGTGACCGGGCTCATCATGATCGCCTTCATCGCCGGGATCGCCCAGGCATGGGCCCGCGGGCTGGCGATCGATTGCGGCTGCTTCGGCGGCGGCGGTGAGCTCCCGCTGGAGGAGGCCCAGGCGAAATATCCGTGGGATATCGCCCGCGATGTGGGCCTGATGCTGCTGGCAGGCCTGCTGGCGTGGCGAGGGCGCACACCGTTCAGTCTGGATGAGAAACTGTTCGGGTCGCCCGCCCTCGATCTCGACATCGATACCGACGAGCACGACCCCGAACCACGCTGAGAAAGAGGAAGTCACTCGATGAGCAAGCCGACTCCCGCCAAGTCCGACAGCCGCCGCGCGCAGCTGCGGGCGGCCCAGATCGAGCAGGCCAAGCGCGCCAAGAACAAGCGGATCGCCATCCTGGCCGTGGTCGGCGTGGTCGTCATCGCGCTGGTGGCCGCCGGTGCGTTGTTGTTCAACCGGTTCAGCAACGAGCGCGAGGCCCGGCTGTCCGACAGCACCCCGCCCAATGCGACCGCAGAGCGCAACGGCATCGTGGCCCACCCGGGCAGGGCCGCCGAGGGCGCCCCGCTCGTGGAGGTGTTCAGCGACTATCAGTGCCCGGCGTGTGCCCAGTTCGAGGCGGCCTATGGCGGCACACTCGACGAGATGGCCGAGGCCGGTGAGATCCAGCTCGTCATGCGCACGATGACCTTCCTTGACCGCCAGCCCAACGGCGACTCCACCCGCGCCGCCAATGCGGCTGCCTGCGCGGACCTGACCGGGCACTATGCCGCCTACAACAAAGCGGTCTTCGACCATCAGATCGCCGGCGCTCCCGGCGGCCTGTCGGACGAGGTCCTCACCCAGACCCTGACGAACCAGGCCGGGATCACCGGCGCGGGGCTGGACCAGTTCAACACCTGCTTCGCCAACACCCAGTTCGACGACTTCGTCGACAACGCGAACAACCAGGCCGGCCGCGACGGCGTGACGGGCACGCCGACGATCCGTGTCAACGGCACCGAACTCGACCGCAACCAGCTGACACCGGACCCGAATTCCGTGCGCACCATGGTCGAGCAGATGGGCTGAATCCCGGCGGGCACTCCCCGACGGCGCACCCGCTGACCGCCGAGCGATAAGCGGACGACGCGGTCGGAGGTGCCCTCTAAGATTCACCGCATGACTGAACACTCCCAGCCTGCCGCCCGCGTCCCCGACAAGCCCGCACTCGAGGGCTTGGAGGAGAAGTGGGCGGCAGTGTGGGCCGAGGACCAGACCTATGCGTTCGTCCGGCCCGAGGTCGATCCGGACGATCCCGCGAGCTGTGCGGCGGCGCGGGCCCAGGTGTTCTCCATCGATACTCCCCCGCCGACCGTCTCGGGGTCGCTGCACGTGGGGCACGTGTTCTCCTATACCCACACCGATCTGGTCGCGCGCTATCAGCGGATGACCGGCAAGCGGGTCTTCTATCCGATGGGCTGGGACGACAACGGCCTGCCGACCGAGCGCCGGGTGCAGAACTATTACGGCGTGCGGTGCGATCCGCACGTGCCCTATGACCCGGACTTCACCCCGCCGGCCAAACCGGACCCCAAGCGGCAGGTCTCGATCAGCCGCCGCAACTTCATCGATCTGTGTCACGAGCTGACCGAGATCGACGAGCAGGCGTTCGAGGACCTGTGGCGCCGCGTCGGGCTGTCGGTGGACTGGAGCCAGCTCTATACGACGATCTCGCAGGAGACGCTGCGCACGTCACAGCTGGCGTTCCTGCGCAACTATCACCGCGGCGAGGCCTATCTGGCG
>JAUNRO010000466.1 GCA_030544185.1 Propionibacteriaceae bacterium
CGGTCCAGGACATCGTCGTGCTCAATGCGGCGGCGGCACTGCTCGCCTTCGAGGGCCCGGACCTCGACACGCCCGTGCATGAGCAGCTCGCGGAGCCGTTGGAGCGCGCCCGGACCGTCCTGGCCGATGGGTCGGCGACGGCCAAGCTGGACCAGTGGGTGGCCGCCACCCAGGCGGCGGCCAAGACCTCCGCGCGTTGACCCCGGCGCGCGGGGCACGGCCGCGGGCGTACGCTCATCCGGCCAGCACCAGCCCCAGGAACGCGCCCGCGACGAGCGCTGGACCATAAGGGAACCCTCCGTCTCGGTGACAGAGGCGGCAGACGATCCCGTGTGCAGCGCCCAAGATGGTGCCGAGCAGCAGCGCCGCGACGAGCAGTTGCCAAGAGACTGATGCCGTCACCGCGCCCAGCACCGGAGCCAGCCGGACATCGCCGAAGCCCAAGCCGCCGGCAAGCCACCAGAACGCGAAGAAGAACCCGCCGACCACCAGCGCGCCCAGGAGCAGGCGACCGGCCAGGGCACCCCGTTCGGAGGCCGGGGTCAGCCCCACTTGCACCACCGCGCTGCTCAGGGTGGTCAACCACAGCACCTGGGTCAGCGCCAGTGGCAGCCAGGTCGTCCGGGCATCGATGGCGACCAGGAGGACGCCGACCGTGGCGAGCGGGAGCCAGACGATCGCCTGGACCGCCTCCAGGCGCAACCAGATGGCGGCGAGAGCGGCGAGGGAGCAGCCGGCCACCGCGAGGCTGAACCGGTGACCGGCCAGTGCGGCGTAGGCGGGAACCCCGGCGGCGGTGGTGTCGGTGGTGTCGGCGCTGGTGTCGGCGGGTGCGGACAGCGCGCGCAGCACCGGAGTGCTCGCCAGCCCCGTGAGCACTCCCGCCAGCAGCAGGGCGGTGGTCCACATCGTCGTCACCCTAGGCCGCCTGCAGGTCCGCGGCGAGGTGCTGGTCATGGTCGTCGGCGACGATCCGATGGGCGCGCGCGGCTGCTGCCAACACCAGATTGCTGCGGCGGGTGATCCGGACCTCCTCGTCGGCCAGCAGTGCTCGGAGTTGCCAGGCGTCGAGCGCACCGACGCGGGCGAGCAGGGGCATCGACCAGCCCGCGGCCAACAGGCCGGCGGCTGCTGCCTGGAGCCCGTCGTCCGGCCGTTCGAAGCGCCCCAGGTCGTGGCGCAACTGGCGGGGATCGAGTGATATCACCGCCTGGGCGAAGTGTGGTGGGATGCGATGGATTCTGCGCCGGCCCCCGATGCCCAGCAGGCCGCGCACCAGGTTGTCCGGGACGCGGATCGCACCCGCCAGCGCCCGCCACGGCAGCGGCTCCTGGGCCCGCACCCGGTCAAGGTGGGCGCGGAACGGCGCGGCCAGCACCCAGTCCCACGCGGGGACGGGCTCGGCCGGGGCTGTCGGGGCGGCCCAGATTGCCGCCGCCAGATCATCGGGCCCCAGGCGGCGGGGCGAGTGGGTGTCCCAGGGATGGGTGAAGGTAGGCGTGCGCATCGATCTCTCCGTCCTTTCGCAGCTCTCACCTGGAAAGGCCGAAAACGGACCGATTTCAGCACCGGATGTGCGCTAACACTGCCCCAATAGGAAGGTCAAGGAACGGCGAGGGCGGGCACCCGGCCCCGGGTACCCGCCCTGCTTGCGGTCATGCGGTCAGCGGATCAGCGCTGAGCCTTGGCGAAGCCGGCCGCCTCGGCGGCTTCCTCGGAGTTGAACCAGACGTCGGCGATGGTGCGCTCATAACCCCCGCTGTCGGCGGTGTGGTATTTCATCGAGCGCTCGTTGCCCTTGATCGTGTAGCCCTCCGGCGGCTCGACACCCACGTAGGCTCCCTCGCCATACTTCACCGGCTCGGCGGTTGCGGTCTCCGCCGCGCCACCTGCGGGGGCGTCCACCGGCTCGCCGAACGACTGGGACGGCTTGGCGGTCGTCGACGGCTGATAGGCCGAGCTGGTGTGGGTCTGCCAGTCGGTGTCCTGGGGGCCGAACAACTTCTTCCACACGAAATAGGCCACGCCACCAAGCACGCTCAGCACCAGCAGTGGAACGAGCTTGCCCTTCTTCTTCTTCGCGGGGGTCCCGGTGTCCTTCAGGGCCTTGATCTGGGCGAGGCTCTCCTTGTGCAGCTTCTTGCGGTCCTTCTTGGACAGCTGCAGGTCACCGCGCAGGGCCTTCATGGCCGCGATG
>JAUNRO010000467.1 GCA_030544185.1 Propionibacteriaceae bacterium
TCCGAGCGCGGCAACATCACCGGCAAGGACCGGGCCGTGCTCGTCGAGAGCACACCGGTGCAGATGCTCGGGCTGGACAAGTCGGGCCTGAACCCGGCGGCCGTCGAGTCCTCCGCACGGCGGGTGGCGGAGAAGGCGAAGATCGACCCCGACGCGTTTGTCGCGAAGGCCCACGCCGCGGGGGCGGAAGAGTTCGTCGATGCGGTTCCGGTCCGCCAGGAAGACCTCCCGGCCGATTTCCTCGCGATTCCCGGCGCGGCACTGCGGACCGTGACGATGCCGGCGCCGCGGTCCTCGGGATACGCCCGGGCGCTGCTCGGCACGATCGGCTATGCGACCCCGGAGCAGGCGAAGGAAGCCGGCATCAACGTCACTCCCGGCGACCTGGTCGGGGTGAGCGGACTGCAGCGCACCTATGACGCCCAACTTCGCGGCAGCACCGGGAACCGGGTGTTCCTGGCCGAGCGGGACGCACCCCTGGGCACCGGCGAGCCCACCAACGACACCCTGCTCGCGGACTTCCCGGACGTCCCGGGGGACGCGCTGGAGACCACGATCGACGAGGACATCCAGACCGCGGCCGAGGAGCAGCTCAGGAACGTGCAGGTCCCGGCGTCGGTCGTCGTGCTCGAGGCGGAGACCGGCGCGATCCTCGCCGCAGCGGACTCGCCCAACGCGCGGCTCAAGGACGATTCCACGATGGCCCAGCTCGCGCCCGGACTGGCCGCCTCACCCGTCTCCGCGCTCGCCCTGATGCGCTCCGGGGTGGATCTGGACGACGACGTCGAATGCGTCAGGGAGGTCGTGGTCGCGGGCCGAACCTATGAGAACGACAAGAACTATCGCGGGCGCACCGGTGAGGTCACGCTGGAGCGGGCGATCGCGACCGGTTGCACCACCGCCATCGCCGCCACCAGCGCGCGGTTGGACGCCGCGAAGGTGCCGGAGGCCGCGAAGACACTGGGACTCGGCGCTCCGCTCGACGTGGGCGTGCCCATCGCCATGGGCGATTTCCCCGCCCCCGCCAACGAGGCCGCGAAGGTCGAGGCGCTGACCGGGTTCGGCGCCGGCGGTGGATGGCGGGCCTCCGCGCTGGCGCTGGCCACGATGGCCGCCTCGGTCGAGGCCGGGCAGACCGTTTCCCCGTTCGTCGTGCCGGAGCGCGAGCCCAAGGTGGAGGGGGCGGCGCCGCTGACCGAGGACGAGACGAAGGCGCTGCAGGACCTGATGAAGGCCGGCGCGGCGACCTATCGTCCGCTCACCGGGGCCACCTCGGGCACCTCGGGCGGCCGGACGTGGGCGGTCGGCTACACCGGGGATTATGCGGTGGCCGTCGTCATGGCCGACTCCACGCGGGGCTCGTTGACCCCGGCACAGTTGGTGCGAACCGTGGCGTCCGCTGCGCGCTGACATGGCCTCCCGCGCCGGTCTGCGCCGCGCCGGTGGGTTCGCGCTCGCCGCCTTGCTGGTGGCCGGCTGCACCGGGCGTACGCCGGATTCGGCGCCCGTGCAGGAAGATCCGGCGGCCGCGGCCGACCGGCTGGTGTCCGCGCTGTCGGCCGGCGACGTCCGCGGCATCCCCGCGACCGCCGATGTGCAAAGTGAACTCGACGAGATCCTGGCCGGGATGGACGGGATTCTGCCGACCGTCACCCATGCAGAGGTGCGGCAGACCGGCGACAGCGCGGAGGTGCCGCTGAGCTATTCGTGGCCGTTCGCGGCGGCGAGGTGGGACTACACGTCGACCGGCACGCTCGTGTGGTCCGGCCGGGAGTGGCGGCTGCACTGGACGGCCGGGATGATCCATCCGCAGCTCACGTCACAGACACGGCTGGTGCACACCCCGCGGGCCGCGCCGCGGGGGCGGATCCTGGATGGCGCGCTGGCCGCGCTGACCGAGGAGCGACCGGTCGTGCGGATCGGGCTCGACAAGTCGCGCCTCTCCCCGGAGCAATGGGACGAGGCCGCGCGCACCCTCGCCCGGGCGTTGGACGTGAACCCGGATCGCTTCGCGGCGCGCGTTGCGGCGTACGGACCGGAGGCCTTCGTCGAAGCCATCACCCTGCGCCACGACGCCGAACAGCCCGAGGACTGGCGGGAGCTGCCCGGGGCGATCGGGCTGCAGGACACGCGGGCGCTGGCGGTGGACAAGGACTGGGCGCAGATTCGCGAGGCGGCGGTCCGGCTG
>JAUNRO010000468.1:0-1824 GCA_030544185.1 Propionibacteriaceae bacterium
CGGTGGCTATCCGCACCCGGACCACATCATGTGCCACACGGTGACGATGGCGGCCGTCGAGGCGGCGGCCGATCCGGCGGCCTGGCCCGAGCACGGGCCGGCGTGGGAGGTGGCGAAGGTCTATTTCGATCACACCTTCAACCTCCCTCGCCTGTGGGCGCTGCACCGGGCGATGCTCGATCGCGGGGAGGCCTCGCCGTTCGAGGACTGGCTCGTGGGCAGGACCGAGGCCGACATCGCAGCGGAGCCCAACCGCGTCACCACTTCCGTCTATTGCGCCGACTATTTCCATGTGCGTGATCTTGCGCTGCTGGCTCACGCCACCCAGATCGATCCCGATGGGATGTGGTTCCGGATCCCGCTGGAGCTCCAGCGCCGGGCATGGCCGACCGAGGATTTCGAGCTCGTGCTCGACCGGGTGGGTGTCGCGCTGCCAGAGGACGACCTGTTCGCGGGGATCGCTGCGGACCCCGCCGGGGCCGCCGCGGACGAGGACAGAGTCGTTCACACCGCGCGAGAGGCGTAGAGTCGCGGCATGTCCCTGTTTGCCGTCGCACCAGACCCGAGCTCCGTCGTGGCGGGTTGGATTCCGCTCGCGCTCACCGTTGCTCTGGGCGTGATCATGGTGTTCCTCTATCGCAGCCTGCGCAAGCAGATGCGCAGGATCAACATCCCCGAGGGTGGGGTGCCGACCCGTGGCGACCGGGCTGATCGGACAGCTTCGCCCGAGACGCCCGAGGTGGCAGGAGTGGACGAACCCACCAAGGGCTGACATGACGACGATCGGTGTGCTCTCGCCGGGGGCGATGGGGGCCGCGCTCGGCCGGGCCTGGCAGCGCGGTGGCGCCAAGGTCGTGACCACGGTCGCGGGCCGCTCGGCGCGGACCCAGGCGCTCGCCGAAGGCCTCGATCGGCTGGAGTCGGTGGCGGAGGTCGTCGCTGCCGCCGATGTCGTGGTGAGCGTCGTCCCGCCCGCCCAGGTGGTCGCGAACGCGGAGCAGATCGCCAAGGCGGCGCGGCGTGCGGGCGTACGCCCGATCGTGGCGGATCTCAATGCGGTCTCCCTGCCGACGATGGACCGGGTGGCCGGCCTGCTCGCCGAGGCCGGCTGCGCGGTGGTGGACGGCTCGATCAGCGGGATGCCGCCCGGCCCCACCGCCGGCGAGGCCACCCGTGTCTATCTCTCCGGCGCCGATGCCCCGGCCCTCGCCGGGTTCGACGCTCCCGGGCTGCGCTCGATCGTCGTCGGCGCCGAGCCGGGGCAGGCCTCGGCGATCAAGATGTGCACCGCCGCCGTCTATAAGGGGCTGACGGCCCTGATGATCCAGTCCCTGCGCACCGCCGACAGCCACGGGGTTGCCGACTTCGTGGCTGCCGACTGGGCGGACATGCTGGGGGCGCTCGGCGCGGACGGTCCCCACCGAATCGCGCTCGCGGTCGCGAAGTCCGACCGCTTCCCCGACGAGATGCGCGAGATCGCGGCCACCCAGGAGGCGGCTGGCTGGGGCGGGGAGCTCTATGAGTCGATTGCGCGGGTGTTCGAGGCCGCCTATCGCACCGAACTCGGCGGCCTCACCCCCGAGCAGAGCGCGCGCATCGGCGAACTCGCGCAGGTCGTCGAGGCCCTGCGTACGCCCCGGGACTGATCACCCGATCGCATCGCCTGCGGGACACCCCACGAGGTGGTCGTTGACCACGCCCATGGCCTGCATGAACGCATAGACCGTGGTGGGCCCGACGAATCGTGCACCGTGGCGTTTGAGCGCCGTCGCCAGCGCTGCCGACTCGGGCGTCCTCGGGGGAACGTCGGTCATCGCTGCCGGC
>JAUNRO010000468.1:1834-2187 GCA_030544185.1 Propionibacteriaceae bacterium
ACGTGTCGTTCCGGGGCGAACTGCCACACGAAATCCGCGAACGAGCCATGGTCGTCGATGATCGCGCGGACCACGGCCGCGTTCGCGATGGCGGCCTCGATCTTGCGCCGGTTGCGGATGATGCGTGCATCGGCCATCAGCTCGTCGACCCGGTCGGGGCCGAACCCGGCCACGGTGGCCAGGTCGAAGTCGGCGAACACCTCCCGGAAGGCTGGGCGCTTGCGCAGGATCGTCAGCCACGACAATCCGGACTGGAAGCCCTCAAGGACCAGTTTCTCGAACAGTGCGCGGTCGTCGTGGACCGGCCGGCCCCATTCGTCGTCGGGATAGGCGCGGTAGCCCGGGTCGGTGCC
>JAUNRO010000469.1 GCA_030544185.1 Propionibacteriaceae bacterium
TCACGGAGAAGGTGCGGCGCAAGCCGTTCTCGGTGGTCCTGTTCGACGAGATCGAAAAGGCCCACCCAGACATCTTCAACTCGCTGCTGCAGATCCTGGACGAGGGTCGCCTGACCGACGCACAGGGCCGCGTGGTCGACTTCAAGAACACGGTCATCGTGATGACCACCAACCTCGGCACGCGCGACATCAACCGCTCGGTCAACCTGGGCTTCGCGCAGGCGGGCGACTCGGAATCGAGCTACGAGAAGATGAAGGCGAAGGTCTCCGACGAGCTCAAGCAGCACTTCCGTCCGGAGTTCCTCAACCGCATCGACGAGGTCGTGGTCTTCCATCAGCTGTCGCAGGCCGATATCGAGCGGATCGTCGACCTCATGGTCGCCCAGGTCGAGGAGCGCCTCGCCGACCGCGACATGGGCATCGAGCTGACCCAGGCGGCCAAGGAGCTCATCGCCAAGCGTGGCTTCGATCCGGTGCTGGGTGCTCGCCCGCTGCGTCGGGCGCTGCAGCGCGATGTCGAGGACATGCTGGCTGAGAAGATCCTGTTCGGCGAGGTCAAGCCGGGCGAGATCGTCCTGGTCGATGTGAACCACGGCGACGATGCAGAGGAGAATCCGTTCACGTTCACGGGGTCGAAGGCCCCAGGACTGCCGGACACTCCGCCGGTCGAGCTGGCATCGGGTGACGGCGGCGACAGCAACGACGCCTGAGCGGCACCACGGGCGGCCGGGCCGGACCACTGCGGTGGGTTCGGCCCGGCCGTTCGTCGTTGCCGGTCGGCAGGGATCGCGCTGTGCTTCGAGTACGCTGGCGCGGGTGCCGGGCCCGGTCGTGGCGCCCGGGTGCGAGGAGGAGGGTGCTCGGCATGAAGCCGCTTGTGGGGCTGAGCCGGCGCGGTCTGCTGGGCGCGGTCGCGGGCGTGGCCGTGCTCGCTGCAGCCGGCTGCGCGGGAGAGGACCGCGACCCGCTTGCGCTCTATGTGGTCGGGGATTCCCTCACCGTCGGCGACTCTGCCGATGTCGCCGGTCTTGATTTCGGGCCGGCCGCCTGGCCCGCCCATCTGGACGAGCGGCTGAGCGTCATCGGGTGTTGGGCCGAACCGCCGGCCACCACCGGCGACATGATGGCCGGAGTGACCGAGTCCGAGGCGGGCACGCTGGTGCTGCTCGCGGGAGCGAACGATGTCGGCCGGCTGCCCTTCGAGACCAGCCTCTATCACCTGGAGCAGATCGTCGCGACGGTCGGTGCTCCGCGCGTGGTGCTCTCGGCGCTGCCGCCGTCGGACACCCATCCGCAGGCGCACGTGAAGTTCAACCAGAACCTATCGCTGCTTGCGCGAGACCTGCGCTGGTCGTTCGTGGACCCGATGGCCGGCATCCGCGACGGGGTGCGCTGGCGCGAGGGCATGACCGCTGATGGCCGCCATCCCAGCCTTGCCGGTGCCAGGGAGATCGGCCGGGCCCTGTCGAGGTTCCTGTTGGAGCCGCAATGACCGCGACCATCGCGACCCGGTCACCGGAGTTCGGCATCCGTGGGCCACGCCGCACGATCGGCTGGGCGCTGGCGGTGCTGGCCGGCGCCGCGTTCTTGGTCGCGATCGTCCTGGCCGTGATCAACGGGGTGCTCCTGGTGGCGACGGCGGAGGCCGTCGGCGAGGTCGTCGCGGTCGAGCCCGTCACCGACGCCGCCGGTCAGCCGCGGAGCGAGCGCCACCGACTCGTGGTGGAATACCCAGACCGCAACGGTCAGTTCCGGCGATTCGACGAACAGACCCGCGGCGTCGCCCCGGCGAAGGGTGACGAGGTCCCGGTGCGCTATCGGATGGGCCCGCCGGTCGAGGCCCGGGTCGCCAACCCCTGGTGGATCTGGCGACCGGCCACCTTTGCCGGTGCCACCGCCCTCGGTCTGGGCCTGGTCGCGGAGGAACTGCTGCGCAATCGCCGCCGCTTCGCGGCGTCCGGTGCAGGCGGCGGTTCCGCGGAAGGGACGCGCTCACGTCCATGATGCGGCTGTCCCCGGTCTGGCTGGTCCTCGGCTCGATCCTGTCGGTTCAGATCGGTGCCGCGATCGCGAAGGGGTTGTTCGACCAGGTGGGGCCGACCGCGATGGTCTGGCTTCGGCTGCTCACCTCCACCGCGGTCTTCCTGGTCCTGATCCGGCCGCGGCTGCGGGGGCGCACGCGGCA
>JAUNRO010000470.1 GCA_030544185.1 Propionibacteriaceae bacterium
ACCAGCAATCTGATCGGGCGTCGGATGATCTTGGGACACGCGGCTGGTTAAGGCAGGATTCGCCGGGCCGTGGTGTTACTTTCGCCGCGTGAGCACCGGATAACGGGGCAGGCGCCGGCTTCATCGTCGGGCGCTGGCCGCCATCACCCCGGTGCTGACCCGAGTCAGATTGTTGACCAGGTACTCAGCCACCCACGTCCGCCGGTCGAAGGGAAACCACAGTGTCGAATCGGGCCTTTCCCGCTTCTCGTTGGCGTCGCACCGCCCAGTTGATTCTGGCTGCCGGCGCCCTGCTGGCGATCGGTGCAGCCTTCGGGCCGGTCTGGGTAATCCGGGCCGGCATCCTGATCGCCATCATCGCCGGGGTGCTCGCCACGGTGCTGGTGTGGCGCCAGGTACGCGCCGAACAGCAGCGTCGCAGCCGTGACGTGGTCGAGCAGGCGCACGCCCACGGTGCCGCCCTGCACACCGAACGCAACCAGCACCTGTCGGTACTGACCACGATGGAGTCCTACAACAAGGGTGCCGCCGACAAGGTGCGCACCCTGGGTGAACAGATCGACCAGTTGCGCGGTCAGCTCGCCACCCAGCAGCAGCAACTGGCGCAGGTGCGCGGCGACAACGTGGCGCTGACCGCGACGATCAGCAAGCTGCGCACCGAACTGTCCGCCCGGGAGGCCGAAGTCCGAGCCTTGACCGACGACGATGCCGAGCTGCTCGCGCTTCCCCGTCGAGTGGCCACCCGCAGTGACTGGGATGCGCTGCCGAAGGCCGAGGACATTTGGGCCGACGGGGACCACCCGACCGTGGTGGACCTGCAGACCCTGGCCCTGGGCGGCGAAGAACAACCAGAACGTCGCCAAGCCTGATCAGCCTGAGTCAACGCCGCCGGTAACCACCCCGGCGGCGTTGTGTGTTTTCCGTGCTGTCTGCCCGGCCTACTTGTCGAGGTCGCCGACCACATAGCCCAGCGAGGCCAGGGCAGCCTCGAGTTCGGTCACCGGGCAACCCGGCAGGATCGCGGGCAGCGCCGAGACGGTTGCGGCCGAGGGGGTCCGCAGGCGGAGCCGCCAAGGGGTGGCCTGGCCGCGGGAGACCAGGTGAGCGCCTGCCCGACCCAGCGGCGCCTCGGTGGCGATGAAGGTCTCGGCCTCCGGCACCTTGATCACCTTCGGTAACGGCACCTCGATCGGCCCGGACGTTTCGGTCAGAAAATCGACCAGGGTACGGACCAACTCGGCCGAGGCGATCACCTCGAGGGCGAGCAGCCGCAGCCGTCCGGCCGCGTCATTGGTGACCGGCGGGGTGGCCGGGGGTGGGTGAGCGGCATAGTCGAGATAGGGCGTGAGCCGGCGGACGTCGAGATCGACCCCCGCCGCCCGCGCGGTCGGCCCGGACAGCCCATAGCCGGCGATCACCTCGCGGGACACCGGTGTGCAGCCGGGGGCACACCAGTCGGGTTGGACACCGCCGAACTCGCGCGCCCAGGCTTCGGCCGCGCCCACCGCGTCCACCTCGGCGTTCAGCCAGGCAGCAGGGGCATCCACGGCCAGACCGCCCAGCCGGGTGACCATCGGATGCACCCGATTGCCGGTCAGCGCCAGGAGCTGCCGGCGCAGGCCCTCCCGGACCGGGGGAAGCGGCGCCAGCCCCGCACTGCGCCGCGCCGGCCAGCTCAGAAAGCCCAGATGCGAGGCGATCCGGGTGTGCTCGGCCAATACCATCCGCAACAACTGTGCCCGCGGCGGCACCGTCAGCCCCAAGAGATCCTCCACCGCCAGGGCCACCGCCAACTCTCCGGCGAAAGGCGCCTGCCAATCATGACGGTTGGCCAGCATCAGCACCTGCCGATAGTCGCGCACCTCGAAGAGCTTCTCCACCCCACGATGCAGGGCCCCCACCCGTACCTCGGCTGCGGTGATGGTGTCCTCGGCCAGCCACAGATCCAGTTCCAGCAGGCCGGCCCGCGACGGGTGGTCGGCACCCAGATCCAACAGCAGGGTGCCATCGGGCACCTCGAGGCCCGGAGTCAGCCCGGCCGCCGGGGAGCCGACCAGCACCGACAGATCGGCAGGATCATGCGGAGCGTGCATGCCTCAAGCCTGCCATGTCTCGCGGTGGGCGGGTGCGTCGGCGAAGGAGGGGTGAACGCGGTCGATCAAGGCCGATCAAGACCGATCAAG
>JAUNRO010000471.1:0-333 GCA_030544185.1 Propionibacteriaceae bacterium
TGGGGTTCTCGCCGTAGCGGGAGTCGTCGGGGCGCACCGACGGCTCGACGTAGGCCACGTCCCACGGCTCCGGCCCGAGCACCCGCAGCACGGTGGCGGGGTTCATGGTGCCTGCCCCGACCTCGGTGTTGAAGGGTTGCCAGGTGAGGCATCCCTTCGAGGTCCAGTAGTCGGAAAGGCGGCGGAGGGCTTCTTGCATGGTCAGCACCCGCGACATGCTACCGATCCCGGGCCGAGGACGCCCCATCGTCGGCTTGGGGTTGCGCTCCCCGCGTTGAGCAATTTGATAGGGTGACCGCCGCGACACGCCGCAAAAAGACGTTAAAAAAACCG
>JAUNRO010000471.1:343-2179 GCA_030544185.1 Propionibacteriaceae bacterium
ATCCATTGCTCACCGCGTGGGGGTGGCTCGCATAGGGTCAGGGGCATGAAGGTCGTGTTGCCCACCAGTTACCCCGGCGAGATCCCCAGCTTCGACGGCGTGGACGTCGTCGTCGTGCCCCATCGCGAGCCGGTGCCCGACGAGCACACCGATGCCGAGGTGCTCGTCGCCTGGCGCCAGCCGCCGTCGGTGCTCCAGGACGCGGCGCGCCGGATGCCGAACCTGCGCCTCGTCCAGGGGCTGGCCGCCGGCCCGGACACCGTGGTGGCCGCCGGGTTCGCAGATGACGTGATCCTCACCAGCGGGGTGGGGCTCCACAACGTGACCGTCGCTGAGCACGCGCTGGCCCTGTCGTTGGCGCTCGTGCGCTTCCTCCCGTTGGCGATGCAGCGGCAGCGCGAGCGCGCCTGGGACCACTACCTGGGCGGCGCCATCGCGGAGAAGGGCGACGACGGGCGCGTCAACACGCTGCGCGGCGCGCGGGTGACCGTGTGGGGGTTCGGCGAGATCGCGTCGGCATTGGCACCCTTGCTGACCACGCTGGGGGCGGAGGTCACCGGTGTGGCCCGCAGTGCGGGGGAGCGCCACGGCTTCCCCGTCGTCGCGGAGGAGGGCCTCGATGAGGTGCTCGCCTCGACCGATTTGTTGATCATGATCCTGCCGCACTCCGATTCGACGGCGAAGGCGCTCAATGCTGACCGGCTGGCGGCGCTGAAGGAGGGTGCGCTGCTGGTCAACGTGGGCCGCGGCACCACCGTCGATGAGGAGGCGCTGTTGGCGGCGCTGCGCTCCGGCCGGACGGCGGCGGCCGCGCTGGACGTGACGGAGGTTGAGCCGCTGCCAGAGTCGTCACCGCTGTGGGACGAACCCACCGTGCTGATCACGCCCCACATCGCCAGCGACCGGCCGCAGCAGGCCAGCGAGTTCCTCGGCGAGCAGTTGCGGGCGCTGGCCGCCGGTGAACCGCTGCGCAACGTCTTGGGCTAGCCTCGCCTAGCTTGAATCGAGGCCCGCGGGGGGCCACGATGGGCGGGTGCCACAAACTCCTGCCCAGCGCGTCGACCTGACGAAGTTCGCGTGGCTGTCGATCGCCGCGGCCGTCGTCACGCTGGGCGCCTGGTGGGTGACCGGCTCGGTCGGCCTGCTGTCCGACGCGGCCGAATCGGTGGTCAACCTGGTGGCCGCCGTCGTCGCGCTCTATGCGCTCAAGGTGGCGGCAAAGCCCGCCGACAAGAACCATCACTTCGGCCACTCGAAGGCCGAGTACTTCTCCTCGGCAGTCGAGGGGATCATGATCTTCGTTGCCGCCGCCGCGATCCTCGTGTTCGCCATCCGGCGGCTCCTGGAACCCCAGCCGCTCGAGCAGATCGGGCTGGGCCTGGCGATCTCGCTGGTGGCCGCGCTGATCAACGGCGCGGTGGCCTTTGTGTTGATGCGGGCCGGCAAGCAGCACAACTCGATCACCCTGCGGGCCGATGCCAAGCACCTCTACACCGATCTGATCACCACGGCGGGGGTCCTCGTCGGCATCCTCCTCGTCGGCGCCACGGGCTGGATCTGGCTGGACCCCGTGATCGCCATCGCGGTGGGGCTCAACATCTTGTGGACCGGTTGGCGGCTGGTGTCTGAATCGACGGCTGGCCTGATGGATGAGTCGCTGCCGAAGGAGACCAACCGTCGCCTGGAGAAGATCCTGACCGAACACACCTCGGACGAGATGGCGTTCCATGCCTTCCGCACCCGGGTCTCGGGCGCGCGCGCCTTCATGGAGTTCCACATGCTGGTCCCTGGTTGGTGGACGGTGCAGCAGGGCCACGACGAGATGGAGAACCTGAT
>JAUNRO010000472.1 GCA_030544185.1 Propionibacteriaceae bacterium
ATCGCCAGACCGGGAGCCAGTGCGGCCAGAGGGTTGGTGTAGATGCTGTTGACACCGTCACCGAGCATCTTGCCCCAGTCGTACTGCGGCAGCTGGACCCCCAGTCCGAGGAAGGAGAGGCCGGCGAAGGCCAGCAGGGAACCACTGGCCGCCAGGGTCCCGTTGATGATCAGCGGTTCGCCGATGTTGGGCAGCAGGTGACGGAACAGGATCCGGAACCTGCTGATACCCAGGGTGCGCGCCGCGGCGACGAAGTCGCGTCCGGCGATCCCGGCGGCCAGGGTGTAGGTCAGTCGGGCGAAGGCCGGGGTCATGGCCGTGCCCAGGGCGAGCACCGCTCCCTGAGGGCCGATCCCGAAGATCACGGCGAAGAAGAGCGCCAGCAGCAGGCCGGGGAAGGCGACCATGATGTCGATGAAGCCGGTGATCAGGCGGCTCACCCGCGGGCTGCTGATCGCGGCCACCGACCCGACGAGCACGCCGAGGACCATGCCCATCGCGGTGGCCGCGAGCGCCAGACCGATCGAGAGCCTGGCCGCGACGAGGACCCTCGCCAGGATGTCCCGTCCGAGGGCGTCCGTGCCGAAGGGGTGACCGGGCACCGGGCCGGAGCCGAGGTTGTCGATGTCGTTGGTCATCGCGGCCTCGCCCCAGATCGAGGGGCCCATCAGGACCAGGAAGAGCATCACCAGGTTGACCGCCAGGGCAGCCAGCCCCAGAGGACTGGTCAGCAGCCGCCGCAGCGCGCTGTCCTTCCTCGTCCGGCGGGGCTCGCTCGACCCGGCGGCCAGCTGCTCGTTGACGACGTTGCTCACGATGCCGACTGCCTGATCGTGGAGCGGGGGTCGAGCAGCGCCAGCAGCAGGTCGACCACGAGGTTGATGACCAGGACCATCGACCCATACACCAGGACGATCCCCTGGACCAACGGGTAGTCCTTGCTGAGGATGGAGCTCACCAGTGTGGGGCCAAGGCCCGGCCAGGCGAAGATCGTCTCGACCAGGACCGACCCGACGACCAGGCCCGAGAGCAGGAGGCCGGAGACCGTCAGGGTCGCCGTGACCGCGTTGGGGAGCGCGTGGCGCAGGTAGATCCGGCGGTTGCGCAGTCGCTTGGAGCGCGCCGTCCGGATGAAGTCCTGGCCCAGCACGCTGAGGAGCTCGACCCGGACCAGTCGCGCGAGGCCGGCCGTGGACCCGATGGTCATCGCGGCCACCGGGAGGATGTAGCTCGATGGCCCTGCCTTCCCGGCGATCGGGAGCAGCTCCCACTCGACCGCGAACAGGTAGACGAGCAGGACGGCGGTGAGGAACTCGGGGATGGCTGCGACGATCATGGCCGTCGCCGTGAACCCGAGCTCGAGACCGCGGTTCCGGCCGTCGCGGGTCAGGATCGCCATCGCCAGGCCGAGGGGGATCGCGATGACCATGATGACCGCGAACGCCAGGGCCGCCAGGACCAGGGTGTTCGGCAGCCGTTGCCCGATCGTGTCCATCACCGGGAGACGGTTGAACATCGAGGAGCCGAAGTCTCCCTTGAGGATGTCACCGAGGTAGGTGAGGTACTGGACATGCAGGGGTTCGTCCAGGCCCAGGCTCGCCCGGGTGCGTTCGACCAGGTCAGGGGGTGCGGTTAGCCCCAGCGCGGTCCGGACGGGGTCACCGGGTATGAGGTGGAGCAGGAGGAAGGCGAAGGTCACCAGGACCCAGAGGGACACCAGGAGCCGGCCCAGGCGTCGGGCCAGGAAGGCGACCCAGGGGTTGACCCCACGGCCGAGGCCGCGGGCGCGCACCGGAGCTTCGGTGGCGACACCCGCGGCATCGGTCATGGTGGCGGTCTCCTGGTCGTTCGAGAGTTCGCGGTCCGGCTCAGCCGACCGTGCGGATGGAGTCGCCCACAACCTCGCCACCGGGGGCCTCGAGGGTGAGCCCGTTGAGGTAGGTGTTGGCGACGATGTCGAACATCGGGACGACGTCCCCCTCGGAGATCAGGGCGGCCTCGGCCTCGTTCCAGAGGGCACAGGCGGCGTCCCGGTCACCGGTGGTCAGCGCCTCGGCCGAGGTGGTGTCGTAGACCTCGTTCTCGATGGAGGCGAAGTTGGTCCCGTCCGGGGGCGTCGGACCGGAGACGAAGCCCGGCAGCTGGCTCGGCAGGCTGAGCGTGACCGGGATCCACCC
>JAUNRO010000473.1 GCA_030544185.1 Propionibacteriaceae bacterium
TGGGCGGGTCAAAGTCATACGGCGCGAAGTCGAGTGGGCAATATGACCTCGGCGCGAAGCCGAGTCAGGCAGCGTGGCCTCGGCCCGGGGGTGACCCCGAACGGCCCTCGCCGCAGGTCCTAGCCCACCGCCGCCCAGGCCCCCAACGCCGCGGCGAGCCGCTCGGCGCCGAGTGAGAGGTTCGCGACGAACTCGGCCACGCGCTCGGCCTCGTCCCGGCGGTGGATGACGCTGAACTCGAGCTCCTCCCCATCGGCCACGTAGTAAACCCCGATCCCACCCGTGCTCGTCGGAGCGAACGCGCAGCGCAGGATCGCCTCGCGCGTGCCGAGGGAGGTCGTGGAGAGGAAGTCCGTGGTGAGCCGGCGCCAGCCTTCGTCGTCGTGCAGCGGCGACGGCTGCCCCAGGCGCTCGGCGGCGAGCTTCAGCCCGAGCAGGTGCCGGTCGACACCGTGACCGGCCTTCGCGTTCTTGACCCAGGTCCGGTGGGCGGTCAGCGCGGCGTCGACCAGGCCGGGCTCCGCGGCGGCCGCGTCGTCGAGCAGGGCTTCGACCAGTGCGACCGCCTCGCGCGTGTTCGAGCGCAGGCACTCGGTGCGCCCGGCGAGGTATTCGCGCATGTCCACGGCCTCATAGGTGCTGCGCACCCGCCCATAGGTCGCGCGCTGGGCGAACAGCATGATCCACTGCAGGATCGCGTCCCCGCTGACCTTGACCCCGGGCGGCACCGGCGCTGGCACCCGCACGAGCTGGACGTGCAGGGGCGCCGCGCGATCTCGATAGGCCGCCAGCTCCTCCTCGATCTCGTCGTGCAGGCCGGCCGGCAGGACCCAGGCGAGTTCCTCCGGCGCCTCGACCGCGATCCCGGCGGCCTCGTCCGGGGCGCCCGGGCCGGTCTCGTCGCGGACCCGGTGTGCGCCCGTGACGATCCCCGTGAGCGTCCCGCCGTCGGCGAGGCTGTGCTCCATGTGCAGGGCGACCAAGCCGTGGCGCAGTTGCACCTGATAGGTCAGCGGCTTGCCGGTCCAGGCATGCCCGGGCTCGAACGCCACCCGGCGGATGAACTCGGTCTCCTCCTCCGCCGCCGACAGGGCGGTGTCGTCGAGGCACAGGGCGAACAGGGCGCGGGCGATCCGGTCATAGGTCCGCCGGTTCGACGGCTCGGCGAGCAGGCGGTCGAGCCCAGCGGCCGCCCGGTCGGCACCGAGATAGGACAGCGCCGTGAGGTCGGACTCGGCCGGCGCATCGTCGGCGACGATCCGCGCCAGCACGGCCTGCAGCTCCGCTCGCGGCCGCAGGGCCCCGGCCGCATCGCTCACGGGCACGGCGAACCAGCGCCCGTGCCACAGCACGCCGACCTCGCGGTCGCGGGCGTCCCACTCCCCCGGGCGGATCCGGTCGGCATCCGGGTGCGGGTGCCGGATCCCGCCGGCGATCACCGTCCGCTGGGAGGTGTCGATCTCGTCCCCGCGTGGGGTCAGCTCGGGCGGGATGTCCCCGCGGAGATACGCCAGGTGGCTGCCCGCGAAACCGTGCAGGACCTCCGCAGCGAGCGCCAGACCGGGCGTACCCCCCGCGAGCGCCTCAGCCCGCGATCTCGCCGGCACCGGCCACGCCACCCGGAAGCCGACGCTGGTGCTCAGCGGAAGCGGGGCGCGCACGGTCAGATAGCCCGCGAGCCACGCCTCGGAGAGCCAGCTGCGCCCGGCCTCGGCCTCCTGCGCGGCGAACCGCTCGAGCTCGGCCTGGGCGAGGGGCCCGGGACCGCCGGCGTACGCCTCGACGACCGCCCGCGTGCGGGTGAACTCCTCGGCGGACAGCAGGGGCGACACGGCCTCGAGATAACGGTCGAGGGTGTCGGGCAGGGACGGCACGGGCAGAGACTTCACGTCGGCTCCACAGCGAGAAAGTTCACGAAAGGGGGCACCACAGCAGGCGATCTGAGGATTGCACTCAGCAATCCCACCCGGCTGCCGGTCCCAACTAATGGTTTGATGACAAGGTGGTATCGAACCACGTGGATCTGTCCACAGAAAGGGCCCCACGATGAATCCGAGCTTGACCGAGCGTTCAGTTTCCAGGCGCCATCTTCTCCAGGCGGCCGGCCTGACCGGCGTTGCCCTGGCCGGACTCGGCGGGCTGACCGCCTGCGGTGATGACGCG
>JAUNRO010000474.1 GCA_030544185.1 Propionibacteriaceae bacterium
TCCAGCCGCGAGAACTCGGAAACCCGCTAGCCAGGACGTTGAGGTTCAGACGCTTCCTGATGCGCGGACGGGTTAGTTGACGGCGCACTGTCGGCTCGGGATAGGTGCTCCAAGATCGAGTCCACGACCTCCTCGGGAGGAACGTGACTCCAGTAGCGCAGCACGATCCAGCCCGCACTTCGCAGCTTCATCGTGGTGTCTTGGTCCCGGGTGGCATTTGCCTTGATCTTGGGAAGCCAGTACTCCTTGTTGGTCCTGGAGGCGACATAGTGTTCAGGGCACCGGTGCCAGTAGCAGCCATCGATGAACACGGCGATGCGGTGGCGCGTGAATGCGATGTCGGCGGTCCGCCGTAGCGAGGCGTCGGGCGTAGGTTCACGCGGAAGCATCTACCTCGCGCGTGCAGAAGCCGTCGTACGGAGAGTTCGGGAGCCGTGTCCCGCGACCGGTTACCCCGCATGACGTTTGCCACGCGCTGGCTACTGGCGATCGGCGCCGCTCCCATGCTCCGAGGCTACCCGTACCCCGGGGCTCAGCAGCAGTCAGGTGGTTTCATGCCACCACGCCTCGCATGCGAGATACTCGCGGATGACGAGTCGCACCGAGAAGCCGTCGGCGTAGATCGTTGACGCATACCGGTGGCGCCCGGGCTGTACGTCCTCCCACCCACTCGCACTCGCTTCAGCGGCGCGAACGGCTCGCGTCAGTGCCCTTGACCCCACTTCGGGAAGCAGGCGTGTCCCCGAGCCACCACTCTCGAACTGAATGCGCTCATCTTCTGACATGATCCCCAGCGGTGTGATCGTGATCGAGTCGGGCTCTGGATAGTGCCGCTGGTGCTCAAACGCGGCGTGGCCGCGGGCGAGCTTCACGACAACCCGCTCGCTCTCCATCTCCCAGGCGGTTCCGCCGTCGAAGCTCCAGTTGAGTCCCGCATAGTGGTGTAGCGCGGTAGCTGAGGTCGTCGTCTCCGGCGTGTACGTGGGACGAGGACGCGGTCACCGCGTGATCCTTCGAGTGAACCTCTCACAGCACTCTCGAACGGAGTCACCCGATGACCGCTCCTCGTATTGTCGACCCTGCCGGCCTGCTTGGCGAGGCCCTGGCCGAGGCCAGCCCGGATCTGATGCGCCAGCTGCTGCAGTCGATCATCAACACCTTGCTGTCCGCGGATGCCGACGCTGTCGTCGGCGCGGAGTACGGCCGCCCGTCCGTGGACCGCACCAGTCAGCGCAACGGCTACCGGCACCGGCCGCTGGACACTCGGGTGGGCACCCTGGACGTCGCGGTTCCCAAGACTGTGCAAGGGCACCTACTTCCCCGAGTGGTTGCTGGAGCGCCGTAAGCGGGCCGAGTCGGCCCTGATCACCGTGGTGGCCGACTGCTACCTGGCCGGGGTGTCCACGCGGCGGATGGACAAGCTCGTGCGCCAGCTGGGGATCGACGGGTTGTCCAAGTCCCAGGTCTCAAGGATGGCGGGCGACCTGGACCAGCTGGTCGAGGACTTCCGCCACCGGCCCCTCGATTCGGCTGGCCCGTTCACGTTCGTCGCCGCCGACGCGCTGACGATGAAGGTCCGCGAGGGCGGGCGCGTCATCAACGCCGTCGTGCTCCTGGCCACCGGGGTCAACGGGGATGGGCACCGTGAGGTCCTCGGGCTGCGTGTGGCCACCGCCGAGACCGGGTCGGCATGGAACGAGTTCTTCGCCGACCTGGTCGCCCGCGGCCTGACCGGGGTGCGGCTGGTGACCTCCGATGCCCACGCCGGGCTGGTCGAGGCGATCGCGGCGAACCTGCCCGGCGCATCCTGGCAGCGCTGCCGTACCCACTACTCGGCCAACCTGATGTCGGTGACACCCAAGAGCATGTGGCCAGCGGTCAAGGCGATGCTGCACAGCGTGTACGACCAACCAGACGCCGCAGCTGTGCACGCCCAGTTCGACCGGCTCATCGACTACGTCACCGACAAACTGCCCGCCGTCCACGACCACCTCGCCGGCGCCCGCGATGACATCCTCGCCTTCACCGCCTTCCCCAAAGACGTCTGGACCCAAATCTGGTCCAACAACCCCGCCGAACGCCTCAACAAAGAGATCCGCCGCCGCACCGACGCAGTCGGCATCTTCCCCAACCGAGACGCCATCATCCGCCTCATCGGCGC
>JAUNRO010000475.1 GCA_030544185.1 Propionibacteriaceae bacterium
ACGAGGTTCGTCGCACCCGGGCCCGAGGTCGCCATGCACACGCCGAGCTTCCCGGTCGCCGCGGCGTAGCCCTCCGCGGCGTGGCCGGCACCCTGCTCGTGGCGGACGAGGATGTGGTTGATCTTCTCGGAGTCGAGCAGCGGGTCGTAGGTCGGCAGGATGGTGCCGCCGGGGAGCCCGAAGACGGTGTCGATGCCGAGCAGCTCGAGGCTGCGGATGACGGCCTGCGCGCCGCTGAGGACCTCCGCGGTCGAGCGGTCCTGGCGGTGCGCCGGCGGCGCGGCGGTGGGGACGGGGGCGCCCGCGGGGGCGGGACCGGTCGGCTTGGCTGTCCGGCGGGACGCCGGGGCGGGGCCCGGCTTCACGGGCCCTCCCGGTCCGCCGGACGATGCTGAGGCTGCCAACATGACTCCTTCATCGTGTACTGAACTGGTCCCCGCATGAGAAACGCCCCTGTCCGGTTTCCGGGAGGGGCGCGCGGGACGTCGTCGAAGCGACAGCTACGGGTTCACCGCGCGCTGCACAATGACGACGACAAGGTTCTGCATGTCGCCGAGCATACCCGCGCCCGGGTGGCGCATGTCAAATGGCGGCCGTACCGTCTCGCATCGTGACACCGGTGTCCACGATCGCGGACCGCGCCCCCGGTCGCCGCCCGGGAGCGCCCGCCGCACCCTGCGACACGCAGGGGCCGGCGGAGTAGGCTTGACTGCCGTGCGCTCCCTCCTCCGCTTCTGGCCCGACATCCGGCAGAAGCTCCACGTCTACCTCACGATCATCGCGCTCACCTTCGCGGCGAACGCGATCTCGCTGCTCGTGCCCGCGCTCATGGGGCGGATCGTCGACGGACCGATCGCGGACCGCGACCTCTCCGCCCTGTGGCTGCCGATCGCCGCAGTGCTCGGCATCGGGATCATCGAGGCCGTGACCCTGTGGGGGCGGCGGATGATCGCGGCGAAGGTCGTCTCGCAGTGGGAGATCACGTGGCGGGCCCGGATCTACGACCGCCTCCAGTACCTGTCGATCGGCGTGCACGGCTCCTGGGAATCCGGGCAGCTGCTCTCGCGCGCGGTCAACGACATGACCCAGCTGCGGCGGTTCTTCGCCTTCGGCGCCCCCTTCATCGTGTCCACCCCGTTCGTCATCGCGGTCGGCATCGTCGTGCTCACGGTGATGGAGCCGGCGTTCGGTCTCATCGCGGTGCTCATGGCGATCCCCATGCTCGCCGGCGTCATCGTCTTCAACGCCCGCTACCAGCGCGAGTCCCGCGCCTCGCAGGACACCATGGGCGTGATCTCCACCCAGGTCGAGGAGTCCGTGCAGGGCATCCGGGTGATCAAGGCCTTCGGCCGCGCTCCCTGGGTCGCCGAGCGCTTCGCGGCGATCTCCGCCCACCTCCGCACGATCGAGGTGCGGAAGGCCTACCTCGACTCGTGGATGTGGGCGGGCACGATGACCCTGCCGCGCCTGGCGATGGCCGCGGTCATCGCGGTGGGCTCCTGGGGCGTGCTCGCCGGCTGGACCACGGTGGGCACGGTCGTCGCCGGCGTCACCCTGGTGATGGTGCTGCGCATCCCGGTCGAGATGCTCGGCTTCCTGCTGTCCGATGCGATCATGTCCGTCACCGCCGCCGCCCGCTACTGGGAGGTCATGGACACCGCCTTCGACATCACCGACGCCGACGGCGGCATCGCCGACGCCCCGCCGTCCCGCGAGTTCACCGGTGTGCTCGAGTTCGACGCGGTCGCGTTCGGCTTCCCCGACACCGACCTCCGCACCCTGCACGACGTGAGTCTGCGGATCGCGCCCGGGGAGACGCTCGCCCTCGTCGGCGCCACCGGCAGCGGCAAGACGGCGCTCGCCTCGCTCGTCCCGCGGCTCTACGACGTGACCTCGGGGGCGATCCGGATCGACGGCACCGACATCCGCGAGCTCCCCCTCAACGAGCTCCGCCGGCTCGTCTCGGTGAGCTTCGAAGAGCCCATCCTGTTCTCCGCCACGGTCGCCGACAACGTGCGCATGGGCGCGCCCGACGCGGACGACGCCGCGGTGTGGGAGGCGCTCGAGATCGCGCGGGCCGCCGACTTCGTGCGCGCCCTGCCCGCGGGGCTCGACACCGAGGTCGGAGAGCAGGGACTCTCGCTGTCGGG
>JAUNRO010000476.1 GCA_030544185.1 Propionibacteriaceae bacterium
CGCACGCCGTCTGCGCCACCCACACCGAATATCCGCTGTGGGTGGACTTCGGGCTGAACCGCAAGGACTGGGGCTCGATCGCCGACCAGAGCCCGACCAGTCACCCGATCGCCGGCAACGGCGCGCTGGACACCGAGGCCGCGCTGGCCCAGTTCGACGGAATCTCCTATGCCAAGGGCGCGGGCGTGCTCAAGCAGCTCGTCGCCCACATCGGCGAGGATGTCTTCAGGGCGGGGCTGCGGGACTACATCGCGCGGCACCGGTTCGCCAATGCCGACTACGCCGATCTGTGCGCCGCTCTCGAACGGGCCGGTGCGGGGGATCTGACCCAGTGGTCCGCGGCCTGGCTGCTGACCTCGGGGATGGACACGCTGCAGGCCAAGTCCGCAGAGGGATGCGCCCGGGTGGCGCGTACGCCGGGCCCGGCGGGCGGTGCGCGCGCACACGCCCTCCAGCTGGGCGCGTACGCCCCGGACGGTGTGGAGCTGGGTCGCTGGGCGGGGACCGTCCCCGCCGAGGGGGTCTGGCTGCTCGACGAGCTGCCGGCCGCGGCGCTGCTGGTGCCCGATGCCGCGGACGACGCGTGGGCCCGGATCCGCCCGGACCAGCCGGTCGCCGACTGGCCCGGCATCTCCCAGATCGCCGACCCGGTGACCCGGGTCGTGCTGTGGAACTGCATCCGCGATCAGGTGCGCAGCGCCGAGTTGGACCCGGCGGTCGCGCTCGATGTGCTGTGCGAGCAATTGCCGGCCGAGCCGGAGGACCTGATCGCGCGGGCGATGCTCGACTGGGGACAGTCGGTCCTGGCCGGTCCCTATGCGCTGCCGGAGCAGCGCACCCAGCGGCTTTGCCGCCTGGCCGATGCGGCCCTGACGATCCTGGAGAACGCCGCACCCGGCGCTGACTTGCAGCTGTCCGCGTGGCGGGCGCTGATGGGGTGCACCGATGACACCACGGCGCTGCTCGCCTGGCTCGACGGGACGAAACTGCCCAGCGGCCGCCAGCTCGATCCCGAGCTGCGCTGGCGCGCCACCACGCGGCTGGTGAGCATCACCGGCGACCGCAGCTTGATCGACCGGGCGTACGCCCTGGACAAGTCCACCGCCGGCCGCGTTCACCGGGCGCGCGCCCTCGCTGCCCTGCCGGATGCCCAGGCCAAGGCGGATGCCTTCGCCCTGCTGATGCAGCCGGGGGAGCTGAGCGCCTATGAGCTCTATGCGGTGGCGGAAGGGTTCTTCCTGCCGGAGCAGCACATCCTCACCGAGGAGTTCGTCCAGCACTTCTTCCGCGAGGTGAACGCCACGGCAGCGTTCCGCAGCGGCTGGGCGCTCGGTCAGGTCGTGCTGCGGGCCTTCCCTGCCTGCTCGAACAGCCGCACGACCCTCGAACTCGCCGAGGAACTCCTGGCGAGCGACAGCCTCGCCCCGGGCATCCGCCGGCCGCTGCTGGAGGCGACCGATCAATTAAGGCGGGCAGTGGAATCGGTGGAGAAATACGCCCGCAGCTGAGTTCTGGGAAGTACTCTTCGGAAAACGGTGATGTTACTGGTTGGTCACGAATCGGTGTCGCCGCGTTCAGTCGGTTGTCAGGTAGCGGCCTGATGACCTAGAACAGTGCCATTATTCGACGCCCATTTCGGGCGTATCCGTCAAGGAGGACATCCATGCGAGGACGCTCTCGCCTGGCCGTTGCGGCCGCCTCGATCAGTGCTATCGCGCTGGCTCTGAGCGCGTGCGGCGGCGGAGGAACCCAGGGGGCAGGAACCGGCGGCGGGGCCGCAGGTGGCGAAGGTGGGGGAGAAATTGTCATCCGGGGCTGCACCCCGGAGAACCCGCTGGTTCCCGGCAATACCAGTGAGACCTGCGGTGGCGATATCGTCGACGCCTTCACCGCGAAGCTGGTGCACTACAACACCGAGACCGCCGAACCCGAGATGGACATCGCCGAGTCGATCGAGACCGAGGACAACCAGAACTTCACGGTCACGCTCAAGCAGGGCTACCTCTTCCACGACGGGACCGAGGTCAAGGCGAAGAACTTCGTGGACGCCTGGAACTACACTGCGGCGGCCAAGAACGGCCAGGCCGGCTCCTATTTCATGTCCGCCTTTGAGGGTGCCGAGGAGATCTCCGCCGAGGGCGCG
>JAUNRO010000477.1 GCA_030544185.1 Propionibacteriaceae bacterium
CCTCTGATGACCCCGCGGATCTCTGATGAGCTGGGTGCACCGCCGGCCCCACCTCCGATCCGGTCCGGCGCCCCTCGACGCCCCAGGAGGACAGGATGCCCAAGGACCCCGCCGACGTCGTGGCAGCCCTGACATCGCCGACCGTCTCGCGCAGGCGCTTCATGGCCTGGAGCGCGGTGGCGGGCGTCGGCGCCGGCGTGGTCGGTGCCACGCGGCACGGCCTGCAGGCGGCGGCCACCGACGCGGCCCCGGTCGCGGAGGAGAAGGTCGTCTGGAGTTCGTGCAACGTCAACTGCGGCAGCCGCTGTCCGCTGCGGCTGGTCGTGCGCGACGGGCGTGTCGTGCGGGTCGACCCCGACGACACCGGCGACGACGAGCTCGGCAGCCAGCAGATCCGCGCCTGCGTGCGTGGCCGCTCGATCCGCACGCGCATCTACAACCCTGACCGCCTCACCTCCCCCATGAAGCGCGTCGGGCGGCGCGGGGAGGACAAGTGGCAGAAGATCAGTTGGGACGAGGCGACCACCCTCATCGCCGACCAGCTCAAGAAGACGATCGCCGAGCACGGCAACGAGTCGGTGTACCTGCAGTACGGCACCGGTGTCCTCGGTGCCACCGTCGCGCGGAGCTGGCCTCCGGCAGGCACCGCCGTGGCGCGGCTCATGAACTGCGTCGGCGGGTTCCTCGACCAGTACTCCGACTACAGCACCGGCCAGATCGGCATCGCCGTCGACTTCCAGCACGGGGGGTGGCAGGGCTCCAACAGCAACGACGACACGCGCAACAGCAAGCTCGTCGTCATGTTCGGCAACAACCCGCACGAGACCCGCATGAGCGGTGGCGGCGAGGTGTTCGTCACGCAGAAGGCGAAGGCCGAGACCGGCCACCGGGTCATCGTCATCGATCCCCGCCAGTCGGAGACGGCGATGAACCTCGCCGACGAATGGGTACCGATCCGTCCGGGCACCGACGCCGCACTCGTGGCCGGCTTCGCCTACGTGATGATCACCGAGAACCTGCTCGACCAAGAATTCCTCGACACCTACTGCAGCGGGTTCGACGAGGACCACATGCCCGAGGGGCTCCCGGCCAACCTCTCCTACCGCAGCTACGTCATGGGTGAGGGAGCCGACGGCACCGCCAAGACACCGGAGTGGGCCGCGCAGATCACCGGCCTGCCGGCGCAGACCATCGTCCGCCTCGCCCGCGAGATCGCCACGACCAAGCCGTGCGCGATCACCCAGGGGTGGGGTCCGCAGCGGCACTCCAACGGCGAGAACCAGTCCCGGGCGCCCATGCTGCTGGCGGCGATGACCGGCCAGATCGGGATCTCCGGCGGCGGCACCGGCGAGCGCGAGTCCTCGGCCAACCTCGGCATGGCCGCCTTCCCGACCCTGGAGAACCCGGTCCGGCCGGTCATCCCCTTCTACCGCTGGACCGACGCGATCCTTTCCGGCAAGGGCTGGACCTACAAGGACGGGGTCCGCGACAACGCCGACCGCAACGGCAACGCCAACGTGACCAACGACGTCACGCTCGGCTCGAACATCAAGTTCATGTGGCTGTACGGATCGAACGCGCTGGTCAACCAGCACGGCGACATCAACCGCACGCTCGAGATCCTCAGCGATGAGGACGCGCTGGAGATGATCGTCTGCATCGACAACCACATGACCGTCTCGGCGCGGTACAGCGACATCCTGCTGCCCGACGCGGTGACGGCCGAGCAGGTCGACCTCGCCCAGCAGGGCTCCTCGGGAAACCTCGGGTACGCGATCTTCACCGACAAGGCCATCGACCCGCCGGGCGAGGCCAAGCCGGTGTACGAGCAGCTCACCCTCATCGCCGACAAGCTCGGGGTCAAGGAGCAGTTCACCGAGGGACGCAGCCAGGAGGACTGGGTGCGGTGGATCGTCGAGGAGAGTCGCAAGACGATCCCCGACCTGCCGTCCTTCGAGGAGTTCCGCCGGATGGGCGTGTTCAAGAAGCAGCTCGAGCCCGTCATCGCCATGAAGGCGTTCCGCGACGACCCGCAGGCCAATCCCCTGGCCACCCCGTCGGGCAAGATCGAGATCTTCTCGACCAACTTGCATCTGATGAGCCAGGACTGGCCGGTCGAGGGCGACAACAAGATCACC
>JAUNRO010000478.1 GCA_030544185.1 Propionibacteriaceae bacterium
GATCGCCATGCTGATCGGGCTGGGCATCGTGGCCGCCTACCTTTTCGGGGCCCTCATGAACATGTGGTTCTGGCCCTTCATCGCCGGCATCAACCTCGACGGCAGCGGTGGGAGCCTCGACTACGTCCCCGGCGCGCCGCTCCTCGACAACCTGACCCGCTTCGGCTGGTTCACCCTGCTGACCTCGACGGCCAGTTGGGACACCGGCCGGGCCATCACCACCACCCTCGCCCTCCTCATCGTGGGCCGGCCCGTGTTGACGGTGCTCCGCCGCGCCGCCGGCATGGCCAGGCTGGCCCCCGGTGCTACTCTCACCACGTCCTGACAACGAAAGGGAACACCCCGTGCGCACCTTCCTCCGTCTGATGGCACTGCCCGTCGTGGCTGCCCTGTTCCTCGGTCTGGGCGGCTCTCCCGCCGCGGCCGCCCCTGATCGTGACAAGGCCCGCGCCGCGGGCGCCTGGGTGGCCGCCCAGACCAGCACCGACGGGATCTTCTCCTCCGTCCAGGACCCCGACACCGGCCGCGACGTGCCGGATTTCGGGCTCACCCTCGATGTCGCGCTGGGCGCGACGGCCGCCGGGGTGCCGGCGTCCACGGTCAACGGATGGCTGACGGCCGCCGCCCCCGCGTTCAGCAGGCACCGCGGTGACAACGGCATCATCGCGAAGACGCTCGTGGCACTGGCCGCCACGGGCAATTCGACGACGAGCTACGGCGGCCTCAACCCGCGGGACCTGACCGCCCGGGCCGTCGGCGCCAACGGACATGCCGCCGGCACCAATGCGTTCGGGCAGGCCTTCACGATGATCGGGTTGGCGCGTACCACCGCGCTGCCCCCCAGCACCGTGACGTTCCTCACGCAGCAGCAGTGCGCCAGCGGCGCGTTCCCGATGTACTTCGGCAGCGACGCGGCCGGGCACTGCGACGCGGCCCGCAAGACGCCTGATCCCGATGGCACCGCCATGCTCGTGATGGCGCTGCGCGCTGCAGAGGCCAGCGGCAACCGTGCCGCGGCGGCCCCCCGCGCGAAGGCCGTGGCCTGGCTGAAGTCCCAGCAGAGGGCGGACGGCTCGTTCGCCGGTTCCCCGAACAGCACCCCCACCCCCAACACGAACACGGCCGGCCTGGTGGCCGCAGCCCTGTCTGATCTCGAGGCTGACACGGTGGCCAGGATCGGCACCTGGGTGGCCGGCCTCCAGTTGGCGACCGGGCGGGACGCCGGAGCCATCGCCTACGACCGCGACACCCTCGCCAGCGCGCGCGACGGCGCCGTGTCCGCCCTGGGGAGGGGCAGGTGGGTCCGCAGCACCGTGCAGGGCGCCCTGGCCCTCGCCCCCATCGACTTCTACCGCCTGGTGCCGAAGTACCAGCGCACCGCCCCCTACACGCTGCCGGGCGACCACACCATCAGCGGAAGGCAGTGGCGCACCTCCTGCGAGCCCTACTCCGCCACCGAGCGGTGCCGCACCGAGATCTGGGCGACGGTCGTGAGAATCGAGAACGGCCAGTTCGTCCGGCAGAACGGCTGGGCGTTCAACAACCTCACCTACCTGCCCTACATGACCGAATCCGCCTGGCAGGGCAACCCGCTGGCCATGCACAACATGACCGGCTTCAGCTCCGGCGGGCGCCAGTGGCGCACCGAGTGCCACACGACGCAGACCGGCCGGGGCGCCTGCCGCAGCTACACGATGACCACCGTGTACGCCGCCGCAGCCAGGGCGGCGGGCGGGTACACGTTCAGCCAGTCCAACACCTGGGTGTTCAACAACATCGTGATGTTCGGTCACCCGGCCTGGCGCTGACGGCGGGTGGGCAGAAAGAACAATCCCTCTGACTCGTCGAGCCATCCCCCCTCCACCAGCTCGGCGGCGTTGGACAACACATCGATCATCCGCTGGCCCGTCCGCGCGGCCAGTTGAGCCGCACTGACCTGCTCCCTCGATCCCACCGCCTCCCTGATCTCCAGCAGAGGAGGGGGCAACTGGTCGATGGGGCGGTGCTGCCCACGCCCATCGGGTTCCGCGACGGTTCCCAACGGCGCCAGGAGCGATGCGACCTCCTCGGCCCTGGTCACGAGTACGGCCTCACCGTCGCGGATGAGCTTGTGCGGGGTATCGGAG
>JAUNRO010000479.1 GCA_030544185.1 Propionibacteriaceae bacterium
CGCGGACCTGCAGCTCATAACGCCCGCGTCGATCGGTGTGCACAACCTCGCGCCCGTTGGACACCGCGACGCCGGCGATGCCACGCTCGCCGCGGTCCTGCACGGAGTTGCGGTTGCGGTCATCGAAGACAACGCCCTCGAGCTTGTCGTCGTTGCCGCCGGAGCCGTCCCGGATCACCTGGGGCCCGCCCCGATAGGTGGTGGGGTCGACGTCGGCGTGCTTGCTGGGTCGGCCCTTGCCACGATCACGGTCGGCGTGACGCGAGTCGGATCGGGCGTGGTCGGACGGGTCGGCGGTGGCGGGCAGGGTCACGAGGGGGAGCACGAGGCTGAGGCTGGCGACAGCAGTGACAGCGATGCCAATGCGCTGTCGCCGGGACGTCTTGGGAAACACGTCAGATCTCCTGGGGGTGGGGATCCGGCCGAGAAACGGCCGCGGCGCCGTTTCGACGCTGCGCGGGACGCTAACCAGCAGTCATGACATGGGGCGGAACCCTGATCGGACCCCAGCCCAACACGCGGTTAATTGCCGATCCGACCGTGGTTCACGGTTTAGGCAGCGGCCAATCGATTCAGTGACTGGGCGCCCGCCATCCAGTGCTGGTCGATCTGCTGAACGAAATCTGGCCGCACGATCTTCGCGCGCTGCGGGCCTGCTGCGGAGTCCTGGACCCGCGCGACCAGTCCTTCCATCGGCTCGTGTCCCACGCGACTCGTGCCGAGCAGATCGATCAGTTGGTGCTCAGTGAGAACCTTGTCGTCGCGCAGCGGAACGCCCACCGGGACACGGAAGTGCGCGGTGGAGGGAAACCGGAAAAAGGGCGCGGTCATGGCTTGATACACCTTCCAAGATTCCGGAAACGCTACCCCAGCCGTCAGCCCTGGCGGCGTACGCTCGGCATGCGCTTGCGGAACTCCTCGTTGAACAGGTCCTGGACGGCTTTGGAGTCCAGGGCGCCGTCGAGGGTACGCAGTTTCCCGCTCGCCGCGCGCTGGCAGACGACGAGCCAGGCCTGGCCGATGGCATAGGTGAAGCTGGTCGCGACGCCAGCGGAGACGACGCCGCCGGCGACGGTCCCGGCGCCGGGGATGAGCTTGATCAGGTTGGTGAACGCCGCCCGCCCGCCGATGGTCGCGGCGGAGGTCGAGGCGACGGCCATCATCGCGGCGCGGTCGAAGCGGATCCCATAGAGGTGCGCGATCCGGGCCATCATCGACAGCTGGATCGGCACGAGCATCGCGGCATCGGAGAACGGGATCGGCGTGGCCGCTGCGGCAGCGGCTGCGGCCGCACCGGTCGCTATCGCCTTTTTCGCTTCTCGGCCTTTCGCGGCAACGTCAACTTTCTGCGCGGCGGCGAGGGCTCCGTGGACAGCTTCGGGTGCAACTTGAAAGGTGGCCCGCATGAGGTCGATCAAGCCGTGCTCCGGCTGATCAGCGAACTGATCCCTCAGGGCGTTGGTGAGGAACGGCCGGCCGCCGACGATCGGCAGGTTGAGCGATTCGACGTGGCGGGCCAGCGCGACCGCGTCGGGGTGATACTGCTCCCCCTTCTTCGGCACCTGGGTGAACACGCAGATCACGGGTACGCCGAGTTCGTCGATCCGGCGGATGAACTCGGCCTCGGCCTCCTCGAAGCGCCGGTCGAGGCCGCGCACGCAATACCAGGCGACGTGCACCTGCTCGGTGAGCGGCTTCTTGCGCATCTCCTTGACCATCTTCTGCAGGTCCTGCAGGAGCACCTTGTCGTCCCGGCCGACCTCGAGGCCCTGGGTGTCGACGATGCCGAGCCGCCCCCGCCGATCGAGGTACAGATGGCTGCCCTTGGTGACGGGCTCCCCGATCCCGGTCGGCGCGACGTTCTCGCCGAAGATCGCGTTCAGCAGCGTGGACTTGCCGACGCCGGTCTTGCCGAACAGGGCGAGGTTGAACCGGCCGAGCAGGTCGGATTGCCGGTCGAATTCGGCGCGGAAGGATTCGGTGAACCACTGGGACACGGGTCAAGGGTACGCGGGGCTTCGCGGACCCCCGGTCGGCCTCAGTGGCGAGGCTTGCCGAGGGTGACGAGCAGGTCCTCGTGGAGCTGAAACCACACGTGGTGGAAGGAATCGGGGTGTTCGGCG
>JAUNRO010000480.1 GCA_030544185.1 Propionibacteriaceae bacterium
GGCTGGTCGGGCCGGCGAGCGCCGAACAGGCCCAGCAGGCGGGGCCTCCGGTCCTGCCGGGGGATCCGATCGGGGTGTCCGGGTTGCAGCGCCGGCAGGATCCGATGCTGCGCGGGAAGGCCGGGGCGATGATCCGGCTCGCGCCGCGGCAGGTGCCGCCGGGCGCTCCGTCGCCGGCTGCCTCGCCAGGACCGCGTCCGCTGCTGTTCGAGGCCGAGCCGGTGGTCGGGCCGGACCTGCGGACGACGTTCGACAGCGACCTGCAGCGCAGGGCCGAGGCCGCGGTGGAGGACACACCGGGTTCGGCCGCGCTGGTGGCGGTGCGGCCCTCCGACGGGGCCATCGTGGCCGCGGCGGTATCGGCGGGAAGCGGCGCCGATCCGGACGCCACCTTCGGGCACGTGGCTCCGGGCTCGACGTTCAAGATCGTCACCGCGCTGGCACTCCTGCGGGCAGGGCTGACCCCGGAGTCACTGGTGAACTGCACCGAGACGGTGGTGGTGGACGGGCGGGAGTTCAAGAACTTCGCGGGCTACCCGGCAGCGAAGCTGGGCCGGATCACCCTGCGCGAGGCGGTGGCGCAGTCCTGCAATACCGCACTGATCGCGGAGCACGAGCGGGTTTCCCCAGCGGAGCTGCGGCGGGCGGCGGCGAGCCTCGGCGTGGGCACGGACTATGAGGCGGGATTCTCGTCGTTCTTCGGCGAGGTGCCCGATCCGGTGAACCTCGTCGGCAAGGCCGAATCGCTGATCGGTCAGGGGACCGTGCAGGTCTCGCCGATGGCGATGGCCGGCGTGGCTGCCTCGGTTGCCGCGGGCCGGACCGTGGTGCCGAGGTTGGTGGCAGGGTTCGACCCGCCAGCGCCGGTGCCGGCCCACGCGTTGAGCGAGGCCGAAGCGGCGGCGCTGCAGTCGATGATGACCGAAGGAGTGTCCTCCGGGACGGCGACTGAGCTGTCCGGCGCACTGCGGGGCGCGAAGACCGGCACGGCCGAGTTCGGCACCGCGGTTCCGCCGGCGACCCACGCGTGGCTGATCGGCTATGCGGCGGACGATCTCGCGGTCGCGGTCTGGGTGCATGACGGAGCGTCCGGATCGGCGACCGCCGGTCCGATCGTGCGGGATTTTCTGACTGGCGACTGAGAACGATTAGGCTCACGCACATGAGTACGCCTCGCTGGACCCTCTCCGATTTTCCCGACCAGACGGGGCGGCGGTGGCTCATCACCGGTGCGACCAACGGGCTGGGCCTGGCCACGGCGCGGGCCGTCGCCGGGGCAGGCGGCACCCTCGTGCTCCCGGCCCGCAACCGCGCGCTGGCCTCGGCCCTGAACGACGAGCTCGGCGGCCGGCACGAGATCGTCGACCTCGACCTTGCCGATCTCGCCTCCGTCCGGGCCGCGGGTGCCGCGATCACCTCCGGCGTCGATGTCCTCGTCAACAACGCGGGCATCATCGGCCGCCGCCGCGAGGAGACCGTGGACGGCTTCGAGAAGGTGCTCGGGGTCAACCAGTTGGGCCCGTTCGCGTTCACGAATCTGGTCCTGCCGCGCGTTCGGGAGCGCATCGTGGTCGTCTCCTCCAACATTCATCCGGGTGGCCGCATCGACCTCGCTGACCCCCATGCCCGCCACCGGCGCTGGACGATCCAGCGGGCTTACGCCGATTCCAAGCTCGCCAACATGCTCTGGGGCCTGGCCCTGGAACGGCGCCTGCGGGGCACCGGCATCGGCGTCCAGCTCGTTCATCCCGGCTGGGTCATGAGCAACCTGCAGAGCGCGATCGGGAATGCACCGATGACGCGGGCCTACAACGTCGCGGCGAAACCGTTCGCCCAGTCGGCCGAGCAGAGCGCCCTGTGTGTGCTGTTCGCCGCCACGATGGATCTGCCGGCGTGCTCCTATGTCGGCCCGGACGGGCGGATGCACCTGCACGGGCACCCGTCGTTGCTCGGCCGCTCCGCCGCCGCCTCCGATCCTCGACTGGCCGAGGACGTCTGGCAGCTCAGCGCCAGCGAGACCGGGACCGACCTGCCCGCATAGGCGGTTTCAGTCGCCGGGGGTGAGTGGTTGGGTGGACTCATAGGTGTGTCCGGTGGGGGTGGTGGTGGTGACGATGTGGC
>JAUNRO010000481.1 GCA_030544185.1 Propionibacteriaceae bacterium
GACTTTGGTCAATCCACGCAGCACACCTTCGGCGTGGCGTGGAACCAAGGTGTTCCGTCCGGTCGGTGCGCAACAGTACAGTGACGGCCATGACCGTTCTGTTCGGATTGCGCCAGCGGCTGCTGGGCGCCAAGCTCTACCTGATCACCGACGCACGGGTGGCTTCCGATGACCTGGGTCCCTTCGTCGACGCCGCCTTTCGCGGCGGGGTGGACGTGATCGGCTTCCGGGACGAGACGCTGAGCCGCCTTCAGGCGATCGACCAACTGGCGCTGGTGCGCACCCTGAGCTACCAGACCCAAGGTCTGGTGGTGGTGCAGGACGATCCCGGTCTGGCCGAGGCGTTCACCGCCGATCTGTTGCATCTGGACGAGAACGACACGCCACCGGCCGAAGCGAAGAAGATCCTGCATCAGTGGGCACTGCTGGGCCGAGGGGCCCACAACGTGCAGCAGGCCGAAGCCGCGCTCGCCGACGAACTGGTCGATTTCATCACCGTCGGGCCCGAGCACCCGACCTCCACCGACCCGGAGTTGGTGCGACGGATGGCCGAGCTGGCCCCGCCCGGGGAGGCGAGCAGCACCCCATGGTTCGCCACCGGCGGAACCAGCCTGCACGATGTGGACGAGGTGCTGGCTGCCGGTGCCCGTCGGATCGTGGTGGGTGCCGAGATTCGTGATGCGGCCGGCCCCGAGGACGCGGCCCGGGCGATCCGGGAACGGATCGATGCCGCCTGGGACGGGGACCCGGCGATGGACAACTACCTCAGCCGGGCCTGGAACAGCCGACGCTAGGCAACCGGGCCCGGGTAGCTAGTAGCTACGGTCCACCGCCGCCTTGGCCAGGGCGGTGAGGCCGGCACGTCCGAGCTCGGTGAATTCGGCTTCGTCCAGGGCTGCGATCGCTTCGGACAGGCAATCGTCGATCATCTGCTCGACCCGATCCCGGGCCCCCGAGGCGTCGATGATGTCGCGGGCCTCATCCACCTCCGGGCCGGCCAGGGTCGGGTTGCCGATCAACTGGGCGAGCCGGTCGGCTCCGGCCCGGCTGGTGCCGGCAAAGGTGTGGGCCAGCAGCAGCGTGCGTTTGCCTTCCCGCAGGTCGTCCCCGGCGGGTTTGCCGATCACCGCGGTATCACCGAATACCCCGATCACGTCGTCGCGGAACTGGAAGGCCCGTCCCAACGGCGACCCATAGCCGGCCAGGGCGGCGAGCTGGGTCTCATCGGCGTCACCGAGGGCGGCACCGAACTGCACGGGCCGTTGCACGGTATAGCGGGCGGTTTTGTACTCCACCACCCGATGCGCCTCGTCCATCGCCCGTTGGGGGTCACCGAAGGGTTGGGCCTGGGCGACGATGTCCAAGAACTGACCGGCGGTCACCTCGGTACGCATCAACTCGATGAACGGCAGGGCTCGAGCCAAATCGGTGACCGTCACGCCACCGGCCCGCCCGAAGGTGACCGGATCACCCAACCAACCCGATTCGGCATGGAGGGCCTCGAACTGCCGATGCGCCGCCGGTACCCCACGGCGAGTGTCGGAGGCATCCATCACGTCGTCGTGCATCAACGCGCTGACATGCAACACATCGAGGCTGGCCGATGCCCACAGCAAGCCGTCGAGGTTTTCGGGCAACCCCCGCACCGCCACATAGCCCCAGGTACAGAAGGCCGGACGAGCCCGCTTACCGCCGGCGGTGAACTGGGTGGCCCGGTCGGCCAGGGCGGCGACCTCGGGGCCGATCACGGCAAGTTCGGGGCGGCGGGCCGCGATGAACTCGTCGATCGCAGCCCCGATCGCGTCCCGGAACTGCGCCGACAAGGGCTGACGGGGGTCGAGGAGGTGTTCGATAGCCACCGGATGAGCCTACCGAGCCCAACCCGGGCGCAGTTCGCCGGAGTTCCCCGGTGGTGTTCACGTGGTGGCGGCCGCGGCGGGGAAGGGTCGCGGGCCCCTAGGGTGGCCGCCATGTCCGACCCGACCGCCACGATCGCCGAGCTGCTGGCCACCGCCGACCGTCCCTTGTACTCCTTCGAGTTCTTTCCGCCGAAGGACGCCGAAGCGGCCGAGCTGCTGTTTCGGACGATGGACGAGCTGGCCGATGTGGTCACCCGTCAGG
>JAUNRO010000482.1 GCA_030544185.1 Propionibacteriaceae bacterium
GGCGCGGCTGCCCACGCCGTCCGGCTCGATCTCATCCGGGCCGACCAGGCCCGCGAGATCGCCGAGGACGTGGCCCTGGGTCTCGACGTGCTCCACATGAGCACCGAGCAGCGCGATGGCCTGCGCCGGCTGCTCGACGCCGACACCGCCGCGATCGACCGGGTGGGGTGACCGAACGGCCTCCGGGGTGGTCTTGGCCCGCCCGCGGGACATGCCGGCGGCATAGAACATCGCCGGAGCCCTGGCTCCATCGCGATAACCTCGGCACCATGTCCGCGCCCACTGGTCGGGCCTTCGCGTTCCAGCGCCTCCTTGCCGGAGCGGGGCTCACCCTGCTCCGGGCCGACCTCATGCCGGTGCTCGTCGCGGCGCTCGGTCACCACCTCGGTCAGCAGCGCCAGCTGCCGGCGCCCGAGTTCATCGAGATCCTCGAAGAGGATCTGGCGGCACTGCGCGACGCCGGATTCGCAGCGCTGCCGCGATCGGCTCAGGAATACGTGACGCAGTGGGTCAACGACGGCATCCTGGTCCGCCGGATCGGCAGCGGCCGGGAAGAGACCATCGAGTTGTCCGCCTCGGCCCTCGCTGCCATCCGCTTCGCCGAGAGCCTGCACCAACCACAGTCGGCCGTGACCTCGTCCCGGCTGGCCAACGTCCAGGATCTGCTGCAGGCGCTCGCCGCGGACACCGACCCCGAGGCCACCAGCCGGCGGGAGGCCTTGCTGGCCCAGCGCGCGCGGATCGACGCAGAACTCGCGGCCATCGACGCGGGCCACTATCAGCCGCTGGAGGCGAGCACCGCCCGCGAGCGGTTCGCCGAGGCCCTGCGGCTGGCCGATGAGATCCCCGCCGATTTCGCGAAGGTCAGCGCCGAGCTGGAGGAACTCAATCGGGGGCTGCGCGAGCAGATCATCAACAACGCCGGCAGCCGTGGTGGGGTCCTCGAAGAGATCTTCGCCGGCGTGGACCTCATCGAGGAATCCGAAGCGGGGCGGTCCTTCCGGGCGTTCTTCGCACTCGTCCTCGATCCCGAGCGCAGCGCGGCATTCGATGCCGCGATCGAGCAGCTGCTGGCGCGGGATTTCGCGGCCGACCTGCCGCCGGCGGAGTTGACCTTCCTGCGGCTGCTGCTGTCGCGGTTGCAGGGGGAGAGTACGCAGGTCCGGGCGGTCATGACGGGCCTGTCACGCAGCCTGCGCCGGTTCGTGGAGTCGCAAGCCTATCGGGAACACCGCCGGCTCGCGGCCGCGCTGCAGGAGGCTCAGGCGCTGTGCCTGCAGGCGTCCGGGACGATGCGGCCGTTCGACGAGACCGGCTATGCGCTGCCGGCCACCTCCATTCCTCTGGCGTCAGTCGGCAGCTGGGCGCTGCACGACCCCGCCGAATCCCGCAGCGAGCATGACCTGGTCCACCACGACAACGAGCCCCTCGACCTCGCCCAACTGCGGGAGCAGGTCCGGATCAGTGAGATCGACTTCACCGAGCTGCGGGCGGCGATCATCGAGACCTTGCACCGGCACTCCCCCGCTTCCCTGGGTGATGTGCTGCGCCACCATCCGGCGTCGCAGGGCCTGGCGTCGATCGTCGGGCTGATGCTGCTGGGCGTTGAGGCCGGGGCCGTGGTGGACGGTGTGGAACGTCTCGGCTGGGTCAGCCGGTCCGGGGCAGACAGAAATGTCAGTGCCGCTCGTTATGTTCTCCATGACGTCCCCGAGACCTGGAGGAGAGGCCGATGAGCAGATCCCGCCCGCGGCGGGCGTACGCCGATTTGTTCCCGGTGCCGGACGGAGCTGCGGCTTACTCCGAGCCGGCCACCCGCGAACCCGGCAATGCCTCGCCGGCGCTCTTCGCCGGTGACCCGGGCGAGCTGGCGGAGACGACGCGGCGCGCATTGGTGCAGTTGCTGCGCGGACCCTATGTGAGCCGGCGACTGCACGCCAAGCTGTGGTCGGCGGTGATCGCCGATGAGGAGGCGCTGCGGCGCAGGCTCGGTGACCTCTTCCTCGAGCTCGTGCTCGACCCGGAGAGCGAGGTGGCGTTCGTCCGCAACCTCGAGGCGGAGGAACTGGCGCTGCCGCGGGTCATCAGGTCGAGCCGGCTGACCCTGCTCGACACCGC
>JAUNRO010000483.1 GCA_030544185.1 Propionibacteriaceae bacterium
GACGGCGACGGGCCCCGCGCGGAGCCCGGATTGCGGACGCGGGTGCTCGGAGCCAACCAGGCCGCCGCCGAGTTCTTCGCCGGGCGGCTCACTGGTCCGGAGGCGCTGCCCGGGCGGCAGTTCCTCGACCAGCGCGGCTTCGACAGGACGGCCGCCGAGCACTTCGGCGTCGGCTGGGCACCCCGGGGCGGCAAGGAACTCGGCGACCACCTGCGCGCTCTCGGGTTCGAGCGCTCGGCGCTCGTGCGGGCCGGGCTCGTCCGCGAGGCGGGCTGGGACTTCTTCCAGGGCCGCCTGTTGTGGCCGATCCGCGATGCCGGGCGCAACGTCGTCGGCTTCGGCGCACGGCGGATCTTCGACGACGACCGGATGCCGGCGAAATATCTGAACACCCCAGAAACCCCGGTCTACAAGAAGTCGCAGGTGCTCTATGGCCTCGACCTCGCCCGGCGCGCGATCGGCAAGAAGTCACAGGCGGTGGTGGTCGAGGGCTATACCGACGTGATGGCCGCGCACCTGTCCGGGGTGGACACGGCGGTCGCGTCCTGCGGGACCGCGTTCGGCGAGGACCACGCCCGGACGATCCAGCGGCTGCTGGGCGGGGATGCGTTCGGCGGCGAGATCGTGTTCACCTTCGACGGTGACGCGGCGGGCCAGGCCGCCGCGCTCAAGGTCTTCACCTTCGATCACCGCTTCACCACCCAGACCTATGTGGCGATCGAGCCGACCGGGCTGGACCCCTGCGACCTGCGGCTGCAGCACGGGGAGGCCGCGGTGCGCGAGCTCGTCGCGCGCCGGGTGCCGCTCTATCGGTTCGTCATGTCCAACGCGATCGGCCAGTTCGACCTGGACCGGGCGGACGGCCGCCTCGCTGCCCTGCGGGCTGCCGCCCCGCTCGTGGGCAGCATCCGGGACAGCTCCCTCGTCAGCGGCTATGTGCGCGAGCTCGCCGGGATGATCGGGATGGACGTGGAGGAGGTCCGCCGGGAGGTCGCCCGCGCCGCACGTGGGGGAGGCCGGGAGCGGATCGCGCCAGTCGCGCCGGCCCCCGCATCCCGGGTGGCCGATCCCGCGGATCCCGCGGACGATCTGCCCTGGCCCGATCCGCGGGATCGCAGTCTTGCGGTCGAGCGGGGGTACGCGAAGCTGGTCGTCCAACGGCCTGATCTTCTCGGTGCGGATTGGGACGGCGTCACCGCAGACGACTTCACCCACCCCGCCTATCGCGAGGTGTGGACCTCCGCCCGGCGGGCCGCCGGGGGCGAGCTGCGCGACACCTGGAGCCGGCAGATCGCTCACGCCACCGAGAGCCCCACCGCCCGGCAGCTCGTGGTGGCGCTCGCGGTCGAGCAGTTCCTGCACGCCCCGGACCGGGCATACGTTGAGGCCTATGCTGCCAAGCTCCGGCTCCTCGCGGTGACCCGCGCGATCACCGACCTCAAGTCGCGGCTCCAGCGGACCAACCCACTGACCGACCAGCAGGCATACAACAAGATGTTCGTCCAGCTGCTCGAACTCGAGGCCGGCCGCAAGGCGTTGCAGCAGCGCACTGTGGGCTCGCTGGATTGACGCGGGTTAGCCGCTGCGAGTGCGCCACGCCAGAGTTGGTGGACAACTGGTGTTGTCCGAATGCGGACTCCACAGGTTGGTCCGGGTGCGGTCCGTGGCGGCCCGCACCGCGCATGGTGTGGGCATGACGAATGTGGTGTTCCCGGCGGCGGAGCTGTTGGCCCCGGAGGAGGAGATCGAGCTGGCCCGGCGGATGGAGGCGGGCACGCTGGCGGCAGCCGTGCTCACGGGGGAGCGGGAGTTTTCCGCCGCGACGGTCGCGGAGCTGACGGCGCTGGCGCGGGAAGGGCGGGCGGCGCGGGAGCGCTATGTGGAGGCGAACCTCCGTCTCGTCGCGATGGTCGCCTATCCGGCCGCGCGGCGCGCGGGGTTGTCCTTCACGGAGTTGTTCCAGGAGGGGGCGGGCGGGCTGCTCCTGGCCGTGGACCGGTTCGACCACACGCAGCGGGTGCGGTTCGCGACCTATGCCCTGCCCTGGATCCGTGAGCAGGTGTCCCGGGCGGTCGGCAACCGTTGCGGTGCACTGCCCCTGAGCGGTTTCC
>JAUNRO010000484.1 GCA_030544185.1 Propionibacteriaceae bacterium
AGGCAATGGGGCGTCGATGCAGTTCCGGGGGCTGGGAGCGAGGAATGGGGGCGTCGAGACCCTAACGAGAACCACACCCGCCACATTCGTCACAGGACCTAGTCCCCCGGGTCGGTCAACTCACGAAGCCGCTCGAGTCCGGAACGAAGCTGATCCATCCGCCGCCCGCCCAGATGTGCGGCCCAGTCGGCCTCGATGCGCTTCTCCTCGGACCGGGCGACGGGGATGAGCTCCTCGCCCCGGGGTGTGAGACACACCAGTCGAGCCCGGCCATCCACAGGATCGGGCACCCGCTCGACGTAGCCGGCCGCCACCAGCCGGTCGACCAGTGCGACGGCTGTCTGCTTGGCGATCCGCGCCCGAGCGGCGAGGGTGACCAGCCTGGTGCCGCCCTCGTCCATCCCGGCCAGCAGCCGCCCCTGGGCGCGCGTGATATCACCGAACCCCGCTGCCGCCAGTGCCGCGAAGATGCGGTCCTCGGCGGCCCGGTGATGCAGAAACATCAAGAAACTGGTCGGCAACTCCCGCTCCACGAGCACTTCCCCCTCACCAGATTTAGTCCTATCATCGAACTATATTTGGTACGAAACACGGACCAATCTAATCACGGGGGCGCCATGAACGACGACGAGGTCTGGGCAGCTGTCGACCGTCGACGGCTTGCGATCATCGACCTTCTGGAGGGCCTAAGCCCTGAGAAATGGGAGGTGCAGTCACTCTGTGAGGCCTGGACCGTGCACCAGGTCGCCGCACACCTCACCATGCCGCTGCTCGGGATGGGCGGCCTGCTGGGCCTGGCGGTGCGCTATCCCGGCAGCACGAACCGCCTGATCCGCGACGGCTCGATCCATCTGGCTCGCACGCACGACACCGCAGAGATCCTCGACCGGCTGCGGCGGCTGGTCGGTTATCACAAGCCCTTCCCCGGCCTGACCTGCCTCGAGGCGCTGATCGATGCCGTCGGCCACACCCTCGATCTGACCATTCCGCTCGACCGCTATGCACCGTTGCCGGCCGACGAGGCGGCGGTGGCCGCAGATCGCGTGCTGTCCTACCGGGGCCGCGGCAACGCCAAGGTCTTCCGCCGGACCCCGATCGCGGGCTACCGCCTCAGCGCCACCGACCACCCTTGGTCCACAGGATCGGGTCCCGAGATCACCGCCACGATGACCGATCTGTTCCTCCTCCTCACCGGGCGTACCGCCCGGATCGACGCGCTCACGGGACCAGGAGCCGACCGGCTTCGGCAGGAAGTCACGGCTACGCCCACTGCATGAGCGGCGACGGTCACGTGGATGCCGCAGCCTCCGGTATGGTCATCGGTATGGCAGCTACGAAGAAGGTCACCGTCACGCTCAGGGAAGAGTCCGTGGAAGCCATTCGTGCACTGGTCGCGGCGGGACAGGCCGAGAGTGTGTCGGGTTTTGTCCAACACGCCGTGGCGGTGTCGCTTGACGACGTGGCCGGGTGGCAGACGATGCTCACCGGAGCCTTGGCGGACACCGGAGGTCCGCTCACCGACGACGAACGCGAATGGGCAGACTCGGTGTTCGCCACCCAGCGAAAGCCGCCCGCTGCATGAGTGGGGTGACACTCGACGCGGGCCCGCTGATCGGCCTTGATCGAAACAACCGCAAGGTCATCGCCCTGATCGCCCGTGCTCACGAAACCGGCCAAGAGTTGTTCATCCCCGGAACCGCCCTCGCGCAGGCGGTCCGCGTCCCGGCCCGGCAGGCCCGGCTGTCCCGTCTCCTCCGCCAGCCTCGAACGAGCGTCATGGCTCTGGACCGAGTCGCGGCCGTCGCCGTGGGCAGGCTGATAGCCGAGACCGGGACCCGCGACATCACCGATGCGCACGTTGTCACCTGCGCACTGCTCACCGGAACCGGCGTCACCACCAGCGACCTGACCGACCTCCAGCGGCTTGCGCCCGAGCTTCCGCTGACGATCGTCTGACTGAACGCCCTGACGAACCGGTCGGCCGACCTGCCGCCGGGCCGGGACTCGATCACCTGGGGCCAGGGCACCGAGATGGCCCGGCATCAGCAACCGCAGAGGTCGGCGTCATCGAATGGCACGGTGTCATCGCTATCGCTCACGCCATGCGC
>JAUNRO010000485.1 GCA_030544185.1 Propionibacteriaceae bacterium
CCGCGTCGGTCTCCTGGCCGTCGATCACGTAGCGGTCGACGTCGAGGACCGAGGGGAACGAATAGAAGCCACGGACCTGCTGCAGCTGGTCGAACGTGGGTGCGACGACCGCCGGGTCGATCAGCCGGATCCCGGGCAACGCCTGGGCGTCCGCCCGCAATTGGCCGGCGGTGGCCTGGGTCTCGGCGTCATACGGCGTGATCTCGGCCTCGTCGACACCGTAGGCCTGACGGGTCGCAGCGATGTGCCGCTCGATATAGGGACGTTCCTTGTCCGGCTCGTTCGGGTTGACCTCGATGGCCTGCACGCCGGCCGGATAGATCATCGTCAGCAGCACGCTGGAGACGACCGCGAGCACCAGGGCCGCGACCGGGATCATCCACCGGCGCAGGAAGATGTTGGAGATGAACAGCAATGCACAGATCGCGGTGATGATCGCCACCACGAGCGACGCGTTCACCCGCGCATGCGCGTCCGTATAGCTGATGCCGGTCAGCAGCCCGTTGGTCGTGGTCTGGTAGCCATAGCGGTCGAGCAAGGCGCTCACGGCGAACGTCAGGACGGTGAGGCCGATGAGCACCGACAGGTGAACCTGGGCGGCCCGGGAGGTCGTGCGGCGCTCCCCCTTCGCCACCCGCAGCGCGCCCATTACATAGTGAACGATGGCCGCGGCGATCGTGGAAAAGACGAACATCGCGGTGAGCATCGCCACGATCCAGCGCCACCAGGGCAGTTCGAACACATAGAACCCGGCGTCGAACCCGAAGTGCGGATCCTGGACGCCGAACGGGGTGCGGTTGGCCCACGCCAGATAGGTGCCCACACGCGCCGCGCCGGACACCCCCGAGAACAGGGCAACGACCACGCCGAGCCCGACCATGATCTGCACGAACCGGGACTCCAGCGCATCGCGATAGCGCTCGAGCAGTTCGCTCGCCAACGGCCCCGGTCTGGTCGTGGGTCGCAGGCGGTATGCCAGCGCGGTGTTGCCCACGATCGCGAGCGCCATCACCAGCCCGACGACCAGGAAGAGCACCACGCGGGTGACGAAGGTGATCGTGAACACCTGGCCATAGTCCATGGAGACGAACCACAGCCGGTCGGTCCAGATGCTTGTGAAGAGGATGAAGAGCAACACCACCGCGGAGACCACCGCGAGGGTGGGCAGCAATGGTCCGCGGCGCCGGGGTTCGGATTCCATCGGAATCCTGGTCGTCGCGCTCACGTCGTCCTCCTCGAATCCTGGTGTAGGCGTTGGCCTGGCTGGTCGTGGTCAAGAGTAGCCGCGAGGGCCGAAACCACCCCCGGCGCGAGATCGGGACCGCTGAGGAGTTCATCGGGCTGGGTGAGGACCCGCGCCAGCCCATGGGCCGATCCGTCGCGCAGCACGCCGACCACCAGCCGCAGATCCTGACGCTGCGGATGAGTGGCCACCGCACGCTCCGCCTCGACCGGATCAGCCGGCAGGTCGGTCTCGAACGGGGCCGGCAGGAAGCTGCGCTCCACAGCGAGTGCACAGCCGTCCACGGCATCGGGCCACGTGATCCGGGCCAGCACTTCGGGCAGCCCGGATTCGGTGACGGCGGGCCCCTCGCCCGCGCCGACGCTGCGGAAGTCGTCTTGTTCGATGGAACTCAGCGCGCCCTCGGGATGCCCGTCGGCACTGCTGCGCAGCCCGAGGTGAGCGGCGAGCTCCGGCTCCGCGGCGATCAGGGCGTCGGTCTGCACGAGGGCGAACAGCCGGGCCGGCTGGTCCCAGCCCGCCGAAGCGACGTGGTGCTCGAGCTCTATGAGGGCGGCGATCAGCGCATCAGAGGTCATCTCGGTCCTTCCTTGTCCGCCGCCGCGAGCACTCACGCACACCGCGGCACATCGGCCATTGCCTGCTCGGCGGTCAAGCCCTGCAGGCCCCGGATCGCGTCGTCAAGGGTCTCCACCCGGATGATCTCGAGGTCGGTCTGCATGCCAGCGACATCGCGGCAGTTCCCAGCCGGCACCAGGAACACATCGGCCCCGGCGTTCTCGGCGCTGGCGATCTTCTCCTGGATGCCGCCGATGGGGCTCACCCGGCCGTTGGGATCGATCTCACCGGTGCCG
>JAUNRO010000486.1 GCA_030544185.1 Propionibacteriaceae bacterium
ACCCGGAGTCCTCGACCACCGCTCTCGCCGACTCCACCGAGAGCGCTCAGTTCCACTGAGTTGAACGGCGCCGCAACCGCGGCGCGGACGCTGCCTCCGCTGGCGGTGGCTCCGGGATCCGGTGGCTCGCTTTTCCTCGGTGGCTGAGGAGCGAGCGCCGCGGAGCCGCCGCCAACCGGCGCACGCATCAGCCCGGATCGCGTCGCCGCGGACACAACCCAATACCCCGATCCCGCCTCGAGGGCTGACGAGGCGGGATCGGTCAATTCCGGGGGAAGCTGCGCTGGGTTCAGATCTCGGCCATCAGCGCCGCGATGAGCTCGCCGGCCGGGATCGCCAGGGCACGCCGATAGCCGGTGCCCGCCCACAGGTGGAGCGTGTCGGCATCTCCGGCGGCGGCCGCGGCCTTGCGGAGCGGGCCGGTGAGCTGATTGACCTGGGGGTACGCCGCGGGGGCGTGCGCATCGTGGGTCTCGATGAACCGGTTGCGCAGGCCACGGGCTGGGCGGCCCGTGTAGGCCCGGGTCACCACTGTCGCCCGCTTGCGGGTGAGCGCCTTGCGATGCGTCGGGTTCGTGCCGGCCTCGGGGCACAACAGGAACAGGCTGCCCAGCTGAACCGCGCTCGCGCCGAGCGCCAGCAGCTCACGGGCCTGGGCACCGGTGCCGATCCCACCCGCCGCGATGAGCGGCACGTCGACGGCGGCCCGCACGGCCGCCAGCAGCTTTGGCAGCGGCGTCGGATCGGGTTCGTCGGTGATTCGGTGGGTTGCCCGATGGCCCCCGGCATCCGGACCCTGGACGCACAACGCGTCGAGCCCGCACGCCACGGCCGCGGTCGCCTCCGCGACCGTCGTCACCGTCCCCACCAGCACCGACCCGGCAGCGTGCAGCCGCGCCGCAACATGCGCGTCCGGCAGGCCGAACGTGAACGACACCACCGCGACCGGGTCGGCGCAGAGCAGGCCGACCTTCTCGGCCCAATGGTCGGTGTCGGTCCAATCCGGCTCGCCGACCTCGGCGTCCAGCCGCTCCGCATCGGCGCGCAGGCGCGCGGCATAGCCCGACACATCCATCGGCGCCACCGGCTCCGGGACGAACAGATTCACCCCGAATGGCCGCTTCGTCAGCTGCCGGGTCGCGGCGATCCGCTCCGCCAGGGCGTCTGGCGTCAGGTAGCCCGCGGCCAGATAGCCGAACCCGCCGCCCCCGCTCACCGCTGCGACCAACTCCGGCGTACTCGGTCCGCCCGCCATCGGGGCACACACGATCGGCAGGGCGTGCTGGGGCAGGGTGCGCGTCATGGCGCCACTGTGCCATGGTCGCCCCGCGTCCGGACACCGATCCTTCAGCCCGTGACGTCGGTGATCCGGTCCAGCAGCCGGATGCGGTCCAGGCCCGTGAGGGTGGGCTGGTTCTCGACCTGCTCCGCGAGTGCTCGCAGCTGGGCGCGCACGACTTCGGCGATCTCCCGGTCGGCGCTCGCCGCCATGAGCGCCTGGCCCATCGTCGTCAGCGCGGCGACGGCGATCGGGGCGGAGGTGACCCACGGCCGGAGTTCGTTGAACACCTCGGCGATGAGCTCGGCCCGGGCAGGGCGGGGCAGGACGAGCACGGGCAGCTCATCGCCCGGATCGGCGAGGACGCCGGGCCACGGATCGGGTCGGCCGGCGAGATCCGCCAGCGCCGTGGTGATCTCATGGATGGCGTTCACCGTCGTGTACGGGTCGTTGGTTCCCGGTGACATCGCCCGCACCGCCATCTCGCTCACCCGCGCGAGACAGAACCGGATGTCCTGGGCGGGCGTACGCGATGGACCCAGCTCGATCAGCCGGCGCGCCGAGGTCGCGAAATCCTCAGGATCGGGGAGCCGCATCCGGTCGGCGTGCAGCAGCGGGGCTCCCGGCAGGACATGGTCGCCGGGCCCGACCAGCACCTCGATCGGCGACCCGCAGGAGCGCGCCAAGTTGCGGAGTGACCCCTCATAGATCGCCGCCACGAACCCCGCCTCGCCCGCGTGCACCGTCATCCGGTCGTTGAACGGCAGGCTGGCCGACCGGCTCGCCCATTCCGGGCGCTCGCGCGGCTAGAGGCGGG
>JAUNRO010000487.1 GCA_030544185.1 Propionibacteriaceae bacterium
CCACTACGCCCGCATCGTCGAGCCCGGTGACGTTGTGCAGCAAGGTGGCGATCATGTGGTGCGGATCGCGCTGGTGCATCAGCGCGCCGACCCGGCCGTCGGCCTGGCCGCTGTCACCGATGAACATGCCGCGTGCCTCGGGGAAGAGCAGCCGGTCGCGCTCCATGTTCTGGATCTTGCGCTCGGCGATGGCCGCCTTGGTGTGGAGGTTGAGGAATGAACCGCCCATCACCGTGTGCGGTGGCAACCCGAGACCCGACAGCTTCCCGCGCGTATAGCTCTCGATCAGGCCGCGCGGGCCACCCGGGCGGGCCGTGACGAAGGTCAGGTCCCCGGGGCGGTCCGGCTCGGCCGCGGCGCCGTGGTCCAATGCGGCCAGCAGCGCGATGGCACCCGGATAGATCGTCCCCCGCGGATAGCGCCGGTCATGGATGACGCACTTCACGGTGTCGTCGATATCGCAGAGGACACGCAGGTCCGCGCCGGTGTTGTCGTGCGCCTGGCTCGCGATGTGCGCCAGCAGGCGGTCCCGGAGGTCGGCGTCGAGGTCCTCGAACACCAGGTGCTCGAGGTCGTGCATGTCCCCGGTCGAGTTGAGCCGGTATTTCAGCTCATGGAAGTCCTCGCCCGTCCGGGCGGTCAGGACCTCCACGATCGCCTCCTGTGCATAACGCGACGTCGGCCCGCGATGGAACGCCGAGATGGCCAGCGCCAGCGAATCATCGGACAGTTCCGCGAGCCGGTCGCGCAGGAACAGATCGACGGCGCGATAGCGCTGCCCGGGAGCGTTGCGGATCCCCGTGATGACCCGCGGCAGGTCGACGATGGACACCACGTCGTTGAGGCTGCCCTCGGGTGTGTGCGCGAGGAGATCGAGGATCTTCCGTCCGCTGTGGGGGAGCGTGCGAATTCCCTTGGTGAGATGGCTGACCTGGGCGGCAATCGCGTGCACTGGCTCGTCCCCCGTGTGGCAGGCAGGATCGCGGCGACGCTTCCCGCGGCTCGGATGTGGGTGCCGATGATATCGACAAATAGCTGATCGGTGACCGGTGATCGGTGCTGGGGGCGGCCGCCTGCGCAGCGTGCGACCTCCTCGGCGGGACTGAAACTGTCGGGGCCACCTATTAGGGTCGTGTCCGTGGACGCTGACGACACCGAACTTGAGGAGCTCGACGGCTACGGCTTCGAGACCTACGACCAGCAGGGGGCTTCCCTGCTGGGTGAGGAGCCTGCGTCCCCGGTGGCTGATTCCGACCCCGCCGCATCGCCCCCGCCACCTCCCGCGCGGGAGACCGTCGCGCGCCCGCCCGCTCCAGCCGCGCCGCTGGCGCTCTATCGGCGCTATCGGCCCGACTCCTTCGCCGAGGTCATCGGCCAGGAACACGTGACCGACCCGCTGCAGCGCGCGTTGAGCAACAACCGGGTCAACCATGCCTACCTCTTTTCTGGACCCCGCGGCTGCGGCAAGACCACCTCGGCCCGCATCCTCGCCCGTTGCCTGAACTGTGAGCAGGGGCCCACCCCCACCCCGTGCGGGGAGTGCCAGTCGTGCCGTGATCTCGCCCGCGGCGGGCCGGGCTCGATCGATGTCATCGAGATCGATGCGGCATCGCACGGTGGCGTGGACGATGCGCGTGATCTGCGCGAGCGGGCGTTCTTCGCGCCGGTGCACAGCCGCTACAAGATCTACATCGTCGATGAGGCCCACATGGTCACCACGGCGGGTTTCAACGCGCTGTTGAAGTTGGTTGAGGAGCCGCCGCCGCACGTGAAGTTCGTGTTTGCGACCACCGAGCCCGACAAGGTGATCGGCACGATCCGGTCCCGGACCCACCACTATCCGTTCCGGCTCGTCCCGCCGAAGACCCTGCAGAACTATCTCGCCGCGCTCTGCGAGGCGGAGGGGATCGCGGTCGAGCCGACCGTGCTGCCGTTGGTCGTGCGCGCGGGGGCGGGCTCGGTGCGGGATTCGCTGTCGGTGCTGGACCAGTTGCTGGGCGGGGCGGCGGAGGCGGGGGTGTCGTACGCCCAGGCGGCCGCCCTGCTGGGTTTCACGCCCGACTCGCTGCTGGACGAGATCGTGGACGCGTTCGC
>JAUNRO010000488.1 GCA_030544185.1 Propionibacteriaceae bacterium
CGACGAGCCCACCGGCAACCTCGACCCGGAGACCTCCGTCGGCATCATGAAGCTCCTTGACCGCATCAACCGGGTTGACACCACGGTCATCATGGCCACCCACGATTCCTCGATCGTCGATCAGATGCGACGGCGGGTGCTGGAACTGCGCGACGGTGAGCTGGTGCGCGACCAGGCCAAGGGCATCTACGGAACGGCCTAGGGGGAGCGAACATGCGGCATTCACTACGCGAGACCTGGTCCGGCCTGAAGCGGAACGTGGCGATGACGATCGCCGTCGTCGTGACCATGGCCGTGTCGCTGTCCCTGTTGGGGGCGGGCCTGTTGACCTCGATGGAGATTGACCTGACCAAGCGCGAGTTCTACGAGAAGATCACCGTGCAGGTGTTCTTGTGCACCGAGGGCTCTCAGGGTGGACAATGTGAGCCGGGCAAGGCCACCACCGAAGCGCAGCGCACGGCCATCGAGGAGACGCTGAACGCCAATCCTGAAGTCTCCGAGGTGGAATACGTGTCGAAGGAAGTGGCGCTGGCCACCTTCCAAGAGGTGTTCCGCGACTCGCCCGCACTGCACACCCGCACCGTCGACGACATGCAGGACTCCTTCCGGGTGAGGCTGCACAATCCCGAGAACTACGCCGGGGTTTCCAGCGAGGCCCGCGGGTTGCGGGGGGTCCAAGCCGTCCAAGACCAGAACACGATCCTCGAACCCGTCTTCACGTGGTTCGGCGCCCTGCAGTGGGCCACCATCACCATGAGCCTGTTGTTGCTGCTCGCCGCGGCGCTCCAGATTGTCAATACGATCCGCATGGCTGCGTTCGCCAGGCGCCGAGAGATGGGCATCATGCGGCTCGTCGGCGCCTCCAACATTTACATCCTTCTACCGTTCTTGCTCGAGGCCCTGATCGCCGCTGTGATCGGCATCGTGTTGGCTGCCGGCACCCTCACCGCGGGGTACTGGTTCGTCATCGATCAGAACGCCCGAACCTCAATCACCGCTTTACCGTGGATTGGCTGGGCAGACCTTATGGCTGCCATTGTTGCCATTGCAGCGGTGGGGATTGCGCTAGCGGTCATTCCGACGCTGTTGGCCACTAGGAAATATCTGCGTATCTAAGGAGTTCAGGTGAACCGGGAACTTCCCCTTCAACCCGCAGTTCGCACATCGCTTACCACCATCCTTCGCGGCACCGTCGCCGTGGTGCTGGTGACTGTGCTCTCGTTTGGCACCGCGAACGCCGATGAGCTCGATGACCGCAAGGCCGAGTTGCAACGCGAGATGGCAGAGCAATCGGTTGTGATCGATGATGCCCACGACCGGCATGACACCGCGGTCGAACAGGCCCGGGTGGCCCGGTCGGAGTTGGCCGACGCGGAGGCGGCGCTGGCAAAGGCCGAATCCGAGCTCGACGAGGCCGAGCGCATCGACGAGCAGCGCGCGGCCGAACTCGAGGAAGCAGAAACGGATCTGCGCAAGGCGAAGGCCGACGTTGCTGCGGCCCGCGCGGCGCTGGAGTCGGTGGATTCCCGGATGAACGAGGAGATCCACGTGTCCACTCAGAGCAGCAGTGGCCTGATGAACCTGGCCCTCATCTTCACCGACGTCGACGCGTCGAACCTGAACCAACGCGCCCAGCTGGCCCACACCCTGCTCGACTCGTCATCGCGTGAGCTCGACGAGTTGGAGATGCGCCGCCTCGCCCTTGAGGACGCGGAGATCCGGGCCGAAGAGGCACAGGAGGTCGCGGACGAGGCGCGGGCGGCTGCCGCCGAGCAGCTGCAGGTCAAGCAGGAGGCCCAGCAGACGGCGGCCGATTTGCGCGTTGAGGTGGCCAACCTGGTGGAGGCCCGCGATGAGGCTGAGCGGGCTGCTGAGCGCGAGGTGGCTCGTGAGGAGCAGCGCCAGCGGGAGCTCGAAGCAGACAATGCCGAGGTGGAACGGCGCATCCAGGAGCGCATCGAGGCCGAACGCAAGGCTGAGGAAGAGCGCAAGGCGCGCGAGAAGGCTGAACGTGAGCGGATCGCTCGTGAGAAGGCCGAGCAGGAGCGCATTGCCAAGGAGAAGGCCGAGCAGGAGC
>JAUNRO010000489.1 GCA_030544185.1 Propionibacteriaceae bacterium
GAGAAGCCCTGGTTTCCCGTCATTGGACGCGGGTTCAATTCCCGCCACCTCCACCTGAGGGGGAAGTGTTGAACTCTACGTTCAGCACTTCCCCCGTCTCACGCATCTCCTCCAACTCTTCATAGGTGCACTCTGCCCCGTGGTCGAAGAACCACGACGCGATGGTCAGCGTCGCAGCGCCCACGAAGATCTTGTCGACGAAGTACTCGAACAGCAGCCCCCTGGTCTCCGCCGTGTCCATCGTCGCGTGGGCGAACCGCTGGTAGAACGCGCCGATCGACGCCTCGTCCTCGAACAGGGACGCCTTGACGTTCTCCGCCTGGATCGCGGCGTTCAGCTCCTTCTTCTGCTGCTCCAACGCGGCCATCGCGTCAGCCGTGGAGTCGTTCATGATCCCTATCGCGATGGCCCGCACGAAGTTGGCCAGCTTGCGCTCTACGTCCTTCCTGCGGGCCTCCAGGGCGCGCAGGACCTCCTCACCGCGCGAGTGCGTCCGGCGGTAGTGGTCGGCCATGTCGACGGCCAGCGAGGCCAGCATCTCGGTGTCGTCGAGGAACGACTCGACGACCTCGACCACCCGCTCCTCGATGGCCTCCTTGCGCACGGGCTTGGCCGAGCACTTCTTCTTCCGCTGGGCCTGGCAGTAGTAGTAGCGGTACTTCCGACCGGTCTTCGACGTGCCGGAGACGCCCTCCATCGCGCTACCGCATCGGTGGCAGAACAGCTTGCCGGTCAGCCAGTAGTCGGGCGCGTCGTCGCCCATGGCCGCCAGCTCCACCTTGGACTTCGCGCCGCGACGCTTGTTCACCGCGAACATCCGCTGCACCTTCTCGAACGTCTCGTCGTCGACGATCTGCGGCATGCCGCCCTCGACCACGTACCCCGCGTAGGAGTACTCGCCGACGTAGGCGCGGCTCTTGAGCAGCTTGTTCAACGTCTTGACCGTGAACAGCTTGCCGTAGGTAGTGCGCTGGCCGGTGGCGTTGAGCTCGTCGGCGATCCGCTGCATCGGCTTGCCCCGCGCGTAGTCGGCGAAGACCTGCTCGACCACCGGGGCCGTCTCGGGGTCCCGCACGTACCTCTTGTCGGGGCCGGTCAGGAACCCGAAGATCTTCCGACCGTTCGACAGAGCGTGCTCCGCGTTATAGGCCACGCCCCGCCGGATGTCAGCCGAAAGCTGCCGTGAGAAGTACTCCGCGAAAGCATCGTTCACGCCCTCAAGCAGGCTGGAGTCCGGGTCGTCGGTCGGGGATTGCCCCTCGATGTAGTGAACCCGGATACCCAGCGAGCGAATCTGTCTCTTGGTTACGACCAAGTCGAGCCTGTCACGCCCAAACCGGTTGTTCTTCCACACCGCCACATAGGCGGGCCGAATGGACGGCAACTCGCGCATCATCTGCTGGAACTCAGGGCGGTCCGTATTGGTGCCCGTCTTGGCCGCATCGGCGTACTCGCGCACGACTTGCAGCCCCTTCTCCTTCGCCCACCTATGGACCCGCTCACGCTGCTGCTCGATGGACATCTCGTTCTGCCCCGACGACGAGTACCGGTAGTAGCCGACGACCAGGTCGTTGTCGTTGAAGTCCGGCATCTTCCTCACGACTCGACGCCCTTGTCCGCGTAGCGCCCCTTGCCCTCCAGAGCCGCGTACAGCGTCTGTCGGGCCACGCCGAGGTCCCGGGCCACCTTTGCCTTCGGGACGCCGTCAGCGACGCGCTGGCGGGCTTCCTCGACCTGCTCGGGGGTGAGCTTCGGCCCCCGGTCATAGACCCCGTTGCGCTTGGCGATGGCGATGCCCTCGGCCTGCCGCTCACGGATCACGCGACGCTCCATCTGGGCGATGCCCGCCAGCACCGTGAGCATGAACTCGCCGTGGGCGGTCTCGGTGCTCAGCTCCGGGTTGTCGACGAACTCGATCGCCACCCCCTTGTCGCGCAGCTGCTGCACCAGGGCGAGCAGGTCGGTCGTCGAGCGCGCCAGCCGGTCGGGCGCCTTCACCCGCACCGTGTCGCCGTGGCGGACGTAGGCGAGCATCTCGCCGAGCTGCTCCCGGTCGGCCGCGTTCT
>JAUNRO010000490.1 GCA_030544185.1 Propionibacteriaceae bacterium
CCGGCATCATCGCCCCGATGATCGTCGACCTGCCCCAGGCGGACAGCCCGCTCACCCGCGACGTCGTGGTCCACCCGAAGCAGGTCACCCCGCCGCTGCCGCCGCCCACCGGTGGCGAGCGGTTCCTCAAGGTCTCCCAGTCCGGCGAACCGCTGGCCGGTGCCGTCTTCAACGTGATGGCCCGGGGCGCCGGCGGCGATCTCGAACCCGTCTTCGTCGGCAGCAGCCGCCTCGTCCTCCGCTCGGGTTCCGACGGCCGACTCCAGGCCACCGGGCTGCTGCACGGGACCTACGTCCTGGTCGAGGCCACGGCGCCGAACGGCTACCAGCTGCTGAGCACGCCGATCGAGTTCACCGTCACCGCCACCAGTCTCGACGACGAGCTGGTCCTGCAGATCGTGAACGTCGCCAAGCCCCCGGTCTCGATCCCCAAGTCCGGTGACCTCAGCCTCCTGCTGTCCCTGACCGCCGGGGCTGTCCTGATCGGCATGGGCCTACACCTGTCGCGCCGACGTCAGCCGACCGCCAGCAAATGAGCAGCACACCGCGGCGTACGGCCAAGCGACGGGCGACGTGGCCGCTCTATCTCATCTTCATCCTCGGGCTGGCCATTCTCGCGTACCCGGTCGTCACCCGGGTCTACTACGAGAACGAGGCCTCCCAGGTCACGGCGGGATTCGACAAGGAGCGATCGACGCTGACTCCGGAGGAGATCGCCCGGCGCATCGGCCTCGCGCATGCCTACAACGACGCCCTGGAGAGCGGGAACCTTCACGATCCCTACACCGACGATCAACGTGCCGGCGTCGCTGAGTACGCCCGGATGCTCGAGCTCAACGAGCTGATGGGCCACGTCTCGGTCCCCAAGCTCGCGCTCGACCTGCCGATCTATGCCGGGACGCAGGAAACCGTGCTGCAGAAGGGCGTCGGCCATCTCGAGGGGACCAGCCTGCCGGTCGGCGGGAACAACACCCACACCGTCCTGACAGCCCACCGTGGCCTGCCGACGGCCCGGCTGTTCTCCGAACTGGACCAGCTCGCGGTGGGCGACAAGTTCTACATCACCAACGTCGAAGGCACGATCGCCTATCAGGTGGACCAGGTGAAGGTGGTCGATCCGGCCGACTTCAGCGAGCTGCTGGTCAGCCCCGGCCATGACTACGCGACCCTGCTCACCTGCACGCCCTACATGGTGAACTCACACCGCCTCCTGGTCCGCGGTCACCGCATCGACTACGTCGCTGCGATCGACGAGCCCCAGATCGCGGCGAACGAGGCGGCGTACATCTTCCGTATCGCCTTCTTCGTCGCCGCCGGTCTGCTGGTCATCACGCTGCTGCTGCTCATCCGCAGCTGGCGCCGCCGCCGCCGACTCGAGGCCCAGCTGCGCGAACTGGGCGAGGCGCACGCCTCGCCACAGGAGGAGGAAGCCGATGCGTCCCGCTGATCCCGAAACCACGCCCGACACCACGCCGGCGACACCGCGACGGTTCAGCCTCCGTCGCCACTGGGTCGCGATCCTGGTCTTCATCTTCGGGTTCGCCGTGTTGATGTATCCGGTGTTCACCCAGTGGTACTACTCCAATGACACCCGCCAGATGGTCACCGACTTCAATGACACCAAACGCGGACTGGATGCCGCCGAGATCACCCGCCGGCTCGACCTCGCGCGGGCGTACAACAACACCCTCGATCCCTCGCGGCTCGTCGATCCCTATAGTCCCCGCGAGCAGGAGGGTCGTGCGGAGTATGCCCGGATGCTCGAGGTGAACGAGTTGCTCGGCCACATCGAGGTCCCACGCATCGGCCAGGACATCCCGGTGTATGCCGGCACGAACGACACCGTGCTCAACAAGGGAGCCGGCCACCTCGAGGGAACCAGCCTGCCCGTGGGTGGCCCCGACACCCACTCGGTGATCACCGCGCATCGCGGCCTGCCCACGGCGCGACTGTTCACCGACCTCGACAAGATGCAGGCTGGCGACATCTTCTATATGCACAACGTGGGGGAGACGCTGGCCTATCGCGTCGACCAGATCCTCACCGTAGAGCCGAGCGACTTC
>JAUNRO010000491.1 GCA_030544185.1 Propionibacteriaceae bacterium
GCTGGGATGCGGCGCCGCCTCCGCGAAGTGGGCGGCGACGCACTGTCGACGATCCTTACACGCAGGTGGGACCCCTTTGCCAAGTCCGCCGCGTTGAGCCGTGAGCTCGTGCTGAATAGCGACGAGCCCGGGGCGGTCGACGAATATCTGGAGAAGCGCAAGCTCATCCCAGGCGGACTGATTGACAGCTCTTCGCGCTACGAGGCATATCTAGCGCTGTTCCGACACCAGGCCACCGCCGATCCAGTAGCCCTTCGAGAGTTCTTCGAAGTCGTCGTGAGGGGCGACGGGAACCCGATGTCGACCGTGTCGAGCTTCGGCCCGCTTCGGAGCACCGTTGCAGTCCGGAGCAAGCAGCTCGGCACCCTGTCTGATCAGTTCGCGTGGGCCAATGCTCCCGTAGCAAGTCTCATCGCGTGCTTGTACGCGCGACTCGCCGCCGCGGACAGGATCCGACTCGCACCGCCGGCCCATTTCGACGTGATCTGGTCGCAGTTCGCACTCCGCGAGCCGCAGCAGACGATGATCGACCTCGTGATTGCCGAGGCAATGGTGACCAGCCTCGACTACGACAAGCGTGGCAACAACCCGTTCCATCACGCTAGAGCGCGGTCTGACGAAGAACTCGTCGACGCGATCTTCCGCATTTAGGAGAGGCACCAGTGACCGAGATCCTCGATCCCCTCGCGACCGCGCACGCCATCGAGTCGACGTACAAGCGGTACATCACCACCATTCTCAGCCCCAATGATGCCGCACTTCACGAGGCGTTCGTCAGGGTTGTCGATGAGACCAGAAGCCTCACCAAGGGACCGCTACTCGAGACCACACCGCCCTATTCCCCCGGCCGGACTCTCTCGCAGTTGATCGACGAGGGCGTGCTGTCGCCGTCGTTCCGCCGCGTCGGCGGCCCTGCACTCCCCCTGGATCGCCCCCTGTACGCGCATCAGGAGGAGGCGATCCGCAAGGTGATCGCCGGCCGCAACGTCGTCGTCACTACCGGCACCGGATCCGGCAAGACGGAGAGCTTCCTACTCCCGATCTTCGACCACCTCGTGGCCGAGCAGGCTGCAGGCACCCTCGGCCCCGGCGTGCGCGCGCTCCTGCTCTACCCGATGAACGCACTGGCGAACGACCAGCTGAAGCGGCTGCGTTCACTACTCGCCGACGTCCCAGAGATCACCTTTGGCCGCTATACCGGCGAGACCAAGCACTCCGCCAAGGACGCCCGACGCCACTTCGAGTCCCTCCACCCAGGGCAGGCGATCCTGCCCAACGAGCGGCTCAGCCGCGAGGAGATGCAGGCCGAACCACCGCACATCCTGCTGACCAACTACGCGATGCTGGAGTACCTGCTCCTGCGCCCCAGAGACATCGAACTGTTCGCCTCGCACGGCCGCCAGACCTGGCGCTTCGTCGCACTGGACGAGGCCCACGTCTACGACGGCGCGCAGGCCAGTGAGGTCGGCATGCTCCTGCGTCGCCTCAAGGACCGGGTCGCACCAGCCGACCGCTTGCAGTACATCGCCACCTCGGCTTCCTTGCATGGTGCCCCCTCCGAAGTCACGACTTTCGCCTCGGACCTCTTCAACGCGGACTTCGCCTTTGCCGACGATCCTGGTGAGCAGGACGTTGTCCACGCCCAACGGATCGAGGACAACGACGATGCGACGTGGGAGCTCTCTCCCGAGGACCTCCTCTCGATCGCCGACGGGGCCACGGACGAATGGGGCTTCGCCGACTCGGACGGCCCTGATCTTGACCGTCTCGTCTCACTCTCGGGAATGCCGACTGCCGGCAGCGCACTCGACCACGAGGCGCACGTTGTTGCCCTACGACAGCTCCTCAAGGATGTCCCCCGCGACATCCGCACCGTGGCCGTCGACCTCTGGCCAGGAAGGGACGACGCCGACCGGTTAGTGGAGACCCTCGTCCGACTGGGGGGCAGGGTCCTGTTGGACAGCGGACATCCGGTCTTGTCAGCCCGCTATCACTACTTCGTCCGCGCCACCGAGGGCGCGTTCACCTGCCTCTCGGAATCGGGCCCGCACGTCA
>JAUNRO010000492.1 GCA_030544185.1 Propionibacteriaceae bacterium
GCCGACGCCGACGCCGACGCCGACCCCGTCCGCGGCCCCGCCGGTCACCCAGCAGCAGCTCGAGCCCGCACCGGCCGAGGCGCCGGCTCCGCGGGCGCAGAACGAGGAAGTCCTCCCCGCGCAGGAAGCCGACCCCGCGACCCCGCAGGCCTACTCCTCGCCGATCCAGGCCGTCTATGACACCCACCGCGACGCCCTGGGCGAGGCGGAGAGCGGCGAATTCCCCGGCCAGCGCAACACCACCGTCGTTCGCTTCAGCAATGGCTTGATCATCCTGAACAAGGACACGAACCAGGCGTTCGCGGTCTATGGCGCGATCGTGCGCGCCTATGGCACCGTCGGCTGGGAGGGCGGCGCGCTCGGCCGGCCCACCTCCAACGAGGGGCCCGGCGCGACCGGCGGCTCGCGGGTCAGCCGCTTCGAAAACGGCGTGATCATCTGGAGCCCCAGCACCGGCGCGCAGGCGGTCTATGGCGCGATCCTGCAGCGCTATCGCGCGATGGGCTCCGAGGGCGGCGCGCTCGGCCTGCCGACCAGCTCGGAGTTCACCGGCGGGCGCGGATCGCGTGTGGTCACGTTCCAGCGCGGCCTGATCATCTGGACGCCGTCCACCGGCGCCCACCCCGTCTATGGCGCGATTCTGAGCACCTATCGCGTCTTCAACTATGAGCACGGCGCCCTCGGCGTGCCGATCACCGCCGAGTTCTCCGGCGCCCGCGGGGCCCGGGTGCAGAACTTCTCCGGTGGCCAGATCATCTGGTCCGCCGGCACCGGTGCGCATGCGGTCTATGGTGCGATCGGCCAGGCCTACGGCACCATGGGCTGGGAAGGCGGCGCCCTCGGCCTGCCGACCAGCTCGGAGTTCACCGGCCGCAACGGCGCCCGGGTCAACCGCTTCCAGAACGGCCTGATCATCTGGACCCCTCGCACCGGTGCGTTCGCGGTGCGGGGTTCGATCCTGGAGGAGTACGCCCGGCAGGGCTATGAGGGCGGTTCCCTCGGCGCTCCGATGAGCAACGAGATCTCCGTCACCGGTGGGTGGACCCAGGACTTCGAGAAGGGCCGCATCGCCCTCATCAACGGTCGCTTCAGCATCATCCGTCCCGGCCCCGCCGTCGACGCCCGCTGCCGCACCGGTCGGGTGCTCTGCATCTCCAAGTCCGACCGCAAGATGCGGTGGATGATCAACGGTCAGGTCATTCGTGAGTTCGACGCCCGCTTCGGCTCCACCCGGACCCCGACCCGCGAGGGCCAGTTCACCGTGTTCCGCAAGGTCCGCAACGAGTGGTCCTACATCTACAACGTGCCGATGCCGTTCTCGATGTACTTCTCCGGCGGCCAGGCCGTCCACTACTCCGCCGACTTCGCCAACCGTGGCTACAACGGCGCGTCCGGTGGCTGTGTGAACATCCGCGACTATGCCGGCATCCAGTGGCTCTATGACACCCAGGTCCGCGTGGGTGACAAGGTCGTCGTGTATTGGTGAGTTGAAGCTGAGCCACCGTTCGCGGTGATCTCACTCACGCCTGAGGGCGGGATCCTGATGGGGTCCCGCCCTTTGCGCTGCACGTGTTCTTGATGGGTACGCCGCCGCCGGATCCCGTTGAGGTCCCGCTCTGGGCGCTGTCCTCGCGTTGTGCTTGTTCCCCTCGATCGCCCTGACGGCCATGTCCGTGGCCACGCAAGTGGACACCGAGGCCGACACGCCGAGCGGGTCCTGCAGTTGTGCCATATGGCAGATCTGCAGGTCCGACACGCGTGTCGCTGGCTGCAGTTGTGCCATATGGCACAACTGCATGGCGGCATCGGCGTGTCGCCCGAGCGATCACCGATCTCACCACGTGATAACTCCCCGCAACGCGGCGAAAACTGAGTCGGGAGTCGGTGATGCTTTTCTGATCGCTGATAACTCCCCGCAACGCGGCGAAAACGCTGGATCTTTTCGTTCGAGGTCAGTCCGCCGGGGTGGTGTACGAGGTTGGACTCCACTTCGTTCGAGGCTGGATCTTCGCGAGTTATCACGTGGTGAGACGGGCGTGGGCGCTCGTGCCGACT
>JAUNRO010000493.1 GCA_030544185.1 Propionibacteriaceae bacterium
ACCGACTGGCCACGGAAAGCCTCCAGCCCGGTGACCACGACGGCGGCGATCAGGAAGAACGCGGCCGCAGTGGCGATGACATGGGCGAGTTTGACCCGCTGATACCAGGGCTTGTCGGTGTCGGTGTCGGCATCGGCGGCCGGCAGGCCAGCGCGAGCGAGCTCTTCACGCAGCCGGTCCCCGACCGGGGTCGCCCGGGTGGCATCGGGGTCGATCGGCGTCACGCGGGTGGCATCGGGATCGCCCGGGGCACCCGATCCGGCGTACCCCTGAGCCGGCAGCGCCGCCGTCGTCGTCCCGCCGAGGCGGAAGCGCGACACCGCGGTGTCGAGGTGGTCCCTGGTCTTGTCGAAGGTCTTCGTATAGAGCGCGCCGCCCACCGCGATCGTGACGCTGGTGAGCGACGCTCCCGCGCCGGTGCCGGCGACGCCGAGCTGGCCACCCAGCACCGCGGCGGTGCAGGAGGCGAGTGCGCCCCCGACGACTTGGGTCGGCTTCAGCCCGAGAAAGGTCTTCTTCTCCTCCTCGGGTGCCTGCGGCGCGGCCTCGGCGGAGAGCTGCTCCTGCTCGGCGATGTGCTCGGCGGCTGCCTGAGCAATGTCCTGGTCGACCCCGATCTGGGGGGCGCCTGGTTTGGTGGCGATCGAACGCAATGGATCTTCCTGCTTCGCTTCGTTGGTGTACGCCCAGGGCGCGTCTGTGGACGGTCCTGCGCGGGTCCTACGTTACGTCGCCGTGATCGACGAGCAACTCGTCCGTTCCAGTGCCTCGGGCCAGGGTCTGATGCCGCCGGGGGGCGGGTCCTGCGGCAGTCGCAGACGGGCGCGAAAACCCCTTGCGTTGGGGCGCAGGGCTGCCTACGGTGAGGGGCAGCAGGAAAGGAGGTGGTCCGCTCGATGAATGATCAACGGACTTGTGAGGTGGCTCGCCGCTGAGGCAGCCGTCCGGCGGCCCGGCCGCCAGCGAAAGGACTGCTGTGGCGCCTCGTGGGTGACGCGAGAAGCAGGCGAATCCACCCGAGCCACCGGAACCGTGGGGGTCGACCCTGGTCCCGTCGACAGCGCAGTGCGCAACCCCACGGTTCTTCCCTGCCGAGGCCCTGATCGGCCCTCTTCCTCGACCGTGCCCGGCTGAGTGCTTTATAACCGCCCTGGGCGTTTCCCACCGAATCCCGAGGGGTACTTTGTCCGTTTAGTGACAAGAATCGGGAGGTCGCAGGTGCCTGAATCCGCCGGCGGTCCGATGCCGTCCCTGACCGGGCTCATCAACGAGATCGCGGTGGGCGATCCGACCATCGAGCAGGTGCTCGAGCGCGTTGTCGACCTCGCCACGCGGATCATCGATCGGGTCGATGGCGCGAGCATCACGCTCTTTCGTCCGGACATGAAGCCCTTCACTCGCGTCGCGTCCGACGACTGGGTGCGCGAGGTGGACCGGCGGCAATACGAGACGCAGCAGGGTCCTTGCCTCGAGGTTGCTGCCACCAGTGCGCCGACCTCCGGGTCGGCCGAGCTCGCGAACTCCGATGCCTGGCCCGTCTTCGGCCCGAGTTGCGCGGAGCTGGGCGTGCACGCGGTCCTGGCCGCCGGCTTGTCGCCGCACCCGGACCATGCCAACCCCGGCGTACACCCTCCCGGCGCGCTCAACCTCTATTCCCGCAGCCCGTTCGCCTTCAGCGCATCCCAGCGCGAGGAGGCGCTGCTGCTGGCCGCGCTCGCCGGGCACAGCCTCCAGTTGGTCGAGGCCCGTTCCGACGCCGAGCGGCTGCGCGAGGCCCTGTCCAGCCGCGATGTCATCGGCCAGGCGAAGGGGATTCTCATGGAGCGCCACGGCATCGGTGAGGGGGAGGCCTTCGCGATCCTGCGGCGGGCCAGCAACGACCTCAACGTGAAGCTCCGCGATGTCGCAGCGACGATCGCTGAGCGGGCTGACTCGGGCAACGGTACGCCGGTTCCTGACGGGCACGCCTGATCCCTGCGCCGTGCAGATCCCGGGGCCGGGCTCCGCACGAAATTTCGGACCCGGGTGCCGACCGTGCAGACCCGGGGCCGCT
>JAUNRO010000494.1 GCA_030544185.1 Propionibacteriaceae bacterium
CGACGGCGGCGGCGCGGTCGCTGACGCCGAGCTTGTCGAAGACCCGCGCGAGGTGGGTCTTGAACGTCGTCTCGCTGATGAACAGCCGCGCCGCGGCCTCGCGATTGGTGCCACCGGCGGCGACCTCGCGCAGCACATCGCGTTCGCGCGCCGTGAGCGGGATCGCGGCCCGGTCACCGGCTGCGGGCGGGGCGGCCATCACCCGCAGGACCTCCGGCGTGACGACCGGCCGGCCGGCGGCGAGCTGCCGCACGGCACCGACGAGTTCGGCCCGCGGGGTGTCCTTCAGCAGATAGCCGTCCGCGCCCGCCGCCAGGGCCCGGCGGATGTCGTCATCGGTGTCATAGGTCGTCAGCACGAGGATGCGCGGGGTGTCGCGGGAGATCGCCCGCAGCTCGCGGATCGCGTCGACCCCGTCGCCTTCGGGCATGCGGAGGTCCAGCAGGACGACATCGGGCTGCTCGCGGGCCACGAGCGCGACGGCCTCCCGGCCCCCGCTCGCCTCCGCGACGACGGTGATGTCGCCGTCCCGCTCGAGGATGGCGACGATCCCATCCCGCACGATCGGATGGTCGTCGGCGATCACGACCCGGATCATCGGTCCCTCCCCGGCAGCTCGACACCGACGCGGGTGCCCTCGCCCTTGACCGAACTCACCCGCAGGTCGCCGCCGGCGGCACGCGCCCGGTTCGCCATGTTCGTGAGCCCGTGCCCGGACCGCGGAGCATCGACGTCGAATCCCACGCCATCATCGCGGATCTCGACCGCGAGCGAGTCCGGGGCGTACGCCAGGGCCACCCGGACCGAGGCCGCGCTCGCATGCCGGGCGACGTTCGCGAGCGCCTCCTGCACGATGCGCAGGACGACCCCATCGGTGCGGCCGGGGCGCACCTCGCCCTCGACCACCAGCTCGGCCGTCGCGCCCGTCGCCGCCTGCCAGGCCTCCAGCAGGCGCCCGAGCGCGGCGGGCAGGTCGTCGGAATCCAGGCGCGGGGAGGACAGCGCCCGCACGGAGCGGCGGGCCTCGGCCAGCGCCCCGCGCGCGGTCGCCTCGGCCTGGTCCAGCCGCCGCTGCTGCTCCTGCGGATCGGCGCCGGCGGCATCGGCAGCATCGGCTGCGGCGGTGAGCTGGGCGATGATCGCAACGAGATCCTGCGCGATCGTGTCGTGGATTTCGCGGGCGAGCCGGCTCCGCTCCTCGCTGACGCCCGCGGCGCGCGCCTGCTCGATGAGCTGATCGTTCAGTTCGGCGTTGCGGGCCAGGGCCTGGCGCAGCTCGGCGTTCGCCGCCTCGACCGCCTCCGCCTGCCGCTGGCGCTGGCGGTCGAACGCCCCCATGAGCCCCGCGATGACAAGGTTGACCGCCACGAACAGCGCCCAGATCGGGAGGGTGAAGATGGGGGAACGGACGCCGCCGGTCTGCGCCACCGCGACCACCAGCGCCACCGCGACCATCCCGGCGACGCTGTGCCGGCGCGGCAGTTGCCGGACCGAGTCGGGATAGCCCAGGAACGCATACAGTCCGAAGGCCGGATTGAGCACCACGAGTCCCGCGGTGAGCGCGAGGCCGATCCAGAACACCGCCTGGGCGCGCGGCGAGCGGTCCGGGACGCGCAGGCCATAACCCCGCAGCGCGGCCACGGCGGCCGTGAGCATGCAGAACCACACGATGTTCGCGGTGGGGAAAAGCTCTCCCGACATCCCGGTGAGCACGAGGGCGGCGGTCAGGGAGACACCGAGCAGCGCGAACGGGGCGATGATGCTGCCTCGATCATGCGTCCGGTCCACTCCCCCATGCTCGCCCATGGCGGCCGCGGGGAAGGTCACGGGCTCACTCCCACCGGAACGTGCGCACCGCGACGAGCGCGCCGAGCACGGCCCAGGCGAGGCAGACGGCGACGGCCGGCCACGCGACCGGAGCCCCGGTCATCGCGTCGGTCATCAGCCGGGTCGCAGCGCCGCCCGGCAGCGCGTCGGACAACGTCACCAGCCAGCCCGGAAATTGCGCGCGCGGGAACCACATGCCCGCCGCGAACCACATGACCGC
>JAUNRO010000495.1 GCA_030544185.1 Propionibacteriaceae bacterium
TGCGGCTTGAAGATGTTCTTGTACAGCCACTTCACGACCGGCGCGAGGACCTTCTCGAAGAACCACACCGCGGCCTTCAGGACCGGCTTCGCGGTGCCCTCCCAGAACTGGGCGATCGCCGACCCGATATCGCGGAACACCGGCCCGACGACGTTGCGCATCAGCCAGAAGAACAACGGGGCCAGGACCACGTTGAAGAACGTCACCAAGGCGTTCAGGGTCGGTGAGATGACGTCCCGCCACATCGTCACCGCGGCCTGCCCGATCAACGACAAGACCGGGCGGGCCACGTTCTGCCACAGCCACTGCAGCTGGGTCCCGACCCACTTCAGGGCCTGCCACAGCGCCGACAGGGCCGGGCTGATCAGGTCCGTCCACACCCGCACCACGAACGCGCCCAGCGCCGACAGGACCGGGCGGGCCACCGAGTTCCAGAACTCCAGGAGCGTCGGAACCAGCACCCCGGTGAAGAACCCCGCGAGCGCTGACAGAGCCGGTGAGGCATAGTCGCGCCAGAACGCCACGATCGCCGGGGCGAGAGTGCCGAGCACGAACCCCGCGAACGCCGACAGGGCCGGCTGGGCGTGGTTGGTCCAGAACGACGAGATTGCCGGCGCGAGAGTGCCCGTGACGAACGCGGACGCCCGGTGGAACGCCGGCACGATCACGTTGTTCCAGGCGTGGTCGACCAGGTTCCGGAACGACTCCACGTTCTGGTAGGCGTAGATCAGGCCACCGATCAAGGCTCCGACCGCGGCAACGACCAGCATCATCGGGTTGGCGCGCATGACCATGTTCACGGCCCAGAACGCGGCTCGGAACGCCCACAGGCTGCCCGTGGCGATCGCCAGGCCCTGCGCGAGCGGGACCAGCCAGTCGCTGTTGTCCTTCGCCCAGGAGACGAGGCCCTCCACCTTGCCGGACAGGTCGTCCAGGACGGTGATCATGCCCTTGCCGGCGTCGCGGAAGAGGGGGAAGGCTTCCTTGAGGACCGCGGCACCCAGGCGGGAAGCTGCCGCACCGACGTTGCGGAACACGCCGCGGGTGGTGTCGCCCATCGCCTCCGCGGCGGGACCGACCGTGTCCTCCATCACCGCTGCGAAGGTCTCGGCGTCGACCTTGCCGGCAGAGACCATCTTCTGCAGCTCGGCACCGGAGACGCCGTAGTGCTCAGCCAGCTTGGTCCAGATCGGGATGCCCCGCTCGGCGACCTGGTTGAGGACCTCGGTGTCGGCGCGGCCGCGGGTCCATACCTTCTGGAAGATCGAGCCCATCTCGGACATCTCGACCTTGGCCATCGCGGCCGTGTTCGTGACCAGAGTCAGCTGCCGCTCCAGCTCGGTCCCGGGCTCGATGCCGGCAGCGACCGCGACGCCGGCGAGCTGGGCGGCCTCCCCCATCCCGAACGCGGTGCCCTCGACCGAGGCCAGGGCCGAGTCCATGATGACCTCGACCTCTTTGCCGGAGTGGCCCAGCGCGGTCAGCTGGGCGGTGGCGTCCTCGATGTTCGCCAGGCGCTTGAACCCTGACCCCAGGATCGCGGCCGGCGCGAGGACCGCCGCCAGCGGCGCCAGGCCAGACAGCATGCCGCCCATGAACCCGGCGCCGGCGGTGCGGCCAGCGCCGGACGCCGCCGCGGCCGCGCCACGCAGAGAGGTCCGCACCGCGGCCGTGACCTTCGCCGCCCCCGTGCGGATCCCAGTGGTCATCGCGGTCATGAACCGCCGACCCGCGGACCCGCCGTGGGCAGCGGCCGTGCCCGCCGCGGTCTTCTGCGCCGCCGCGAGCGCAGCCTGCGCCGCGGTCGAGGTCTTCATCGCCGCGACGTAGCGAGTCTGCGCTGCCGCCGCGGCGTCGGTGGCCCGGGCAACGCCAGCCTTCGCGGCCGTGACCCGCTGTTCAGCGGCCATCATCGCCGACTGGGTGACGTTACCCCTCGCACGCAGCTCGATCAGACGCTGCTCAGCGATCGCCAGACGGGCTGTCGCTGTCTGCTGAGCAGTCCGGGCCTTGGCATACCGGGCGGCCTCGGTCTG
>JAUNRO010000496.1 GCA_030544185.1 Propionibacteriaceae bacterium
ATCCCGAAGTCCGGCGGGGGTGAGGCGGTGCAGGTTCTCACCTCCGGAGCCGCCGATGTCGCTGTCTCGGGCTATAACGAGTTCGCCGACCAGATCGAAGCCGGCCGGATGCGGGGACTCGCTGTCGTTGCGCCTGAGCCGGTCGATGGCATTCCCTTGCCGACTCTTCTCGACGCGGGTTACGACGTGCAGATGACGAACTGGCGTGGCTTCGTCGCTCCGCCCGGCATCACCGATGAGCAGTTCGACGAACTGCGGGAGATCGTCACCGAGGCCGTGGCGACTCCTGAATGGCAGGAGGCGATGGCGCGCAACATGTGGACCGACGTGTTCCTCACCGGCCCCGAGTTCGATGCCTTCGTCGAAGAAGACACCGCCCGCATCCGCGCCCTCGTCGAGGAGCTCGGACTGTGAGCACCACCGCCGGGGCCGGGCACACGGCGTTGCGGGGCCGCTCTGGGCTGGTGCTGGCGCTCATCCTCGCCGCGTTCAGCACCTACCTGCTCTTCGGAGTCCTGCAGACCTCGGTGCCCGAAGGCGCCGACTTTCCTGGCCCGCGGTTCTTCCCGACGATTCTCGTCGTCCTCGGGTTCGCCTGCAGTCTCCTGCTGGTCGTGCACTACATCCGCTCACCCGAGCCCGTGGTGGAGACCGGAGCGGACCACCGCACCTACACGGACTGGAGCGCCGTCGCCTGGTGTGCCGGCGGCTTCGCGATCTTCGCCCTGACGATCGAGATGCTCGGCTGGATCATCTCCGCGGCCGTGCTGTTCTGGTGCGTCGCGCGCGGCATCGGCTCGCGGCGCCCCCTCTTCGACGTCTCACTGGCTCTCGTCATGTCATCGGTGGTCTATCTGGCCTTCGCCGTCGGCCTGGGCCTGCGCCTTCCGTCCGGCGTTCTCGGGGGTGTGTGACATGGAATCGATCGATCTGCTCATGCAGGGGTTCGCCGGAGCCCTCACCCCCATCAACCTCATGTGGGTCGTCATCGGCTGCCTCCTCGGGACCGCGGTGGGCGTCATGCCCGGGCTGGGCTCATCCATGGCGGTGGCGCTGCTGCTGCCCATGACGTTCGCTCTCGAGCCGACCGCCGCGTTCATCATGTTCGCCGGTGTGTATTTCGGTGGCCTGTTCGGCGACTCGACGATGGCCATCCTCATGAACACCCCGGGTCAGGCCTCCGCCATCGCGTCGACGTTCGAAGGCCATCGGATGGCCAAAGACGGGCGTGCCACCCAGGCCCTCGCCACTGCGGCGATCGGGGCCTTCATCGGCGGTCTGACGGCGTCCATCCTCGTGGTGTTCCTCGCACCGCAACTCGCCGAGTGGTCAGCGAGTTTCGGTCCCGCCGAGTATTTCGCGCTCGCGTTGTTCGCGTTCGCGGCGACCTCCTCGATCGTGGGTGACTCGGCCCTCAAGGGGGTGGCAGCTCTCGTTCTCGGGCTGGGTATCGCGACGATCGGGATCGACCCGACCTCGGGTGCTGAACGGGCAACCCTGGGCGTGCAGGAACTCTTCGACGGCATCTCTTTGGTCACGGTGACGGTGGCGATTCTCGCGCTCGGCGAGGTGTTCCACGTCGCGTCCCGGATCCGTCGCGACCCGGCGGCGCAGGCGATGCGCGCGAAAGGTCGGCCCTGGCTTTCTCCCAAGGAGTTCCGTGAGGCCGCACCTGCCTGGGCGCGAGGTACCGCCATCGGCCTGCCCTTCGGCGTCATCCCCGTCGGGGGCTCCGAGGTGCCGACCTTCATGGCCTACAGCGTCGAACGTCGCCTGGATCGGCGACGCCGGGATCCCCAGTTCGGGCGCGGCGCCATCCGCGGTCTCGCCGCACCGGAGGCGGCGGGCAACGCCACGACCGGCACCGCGATGGGGGCGCTGCTCGCTCTCGGGCTCCCCGTCTCGGCGACCGCGGCCATCATGCTGGCCGCCTTCCGTCAGTACGGACTCCAGCCGGGGCCGCTGTTGTTCGACCGTGCACCGGATCTCGTGTGGTCGTTGCTGGCCAGCTTCTTCGTGGCGATGGTCATCCTGC
>JAUNRO010000497.1 GCA_030544185.1 Propionibacteriaceae bacterium
TGTCGCTGTCGTTCAACAACGACGGCCCGCTCGGGACGTTCTTCCGCTACATCGGCGACACCGGCACCTATATCGCCCGCTATGACGACCTCACTGACGGCAGGGACGCGCCCATCGACGTCAGCCAGGTCGACGTCTCCATGGATGGCATCGAGCTGCAGGACCGCGAGTTCGTCGCTGCGATCCGGGAAGGACGCGAGCCGGACGCATCGATCGCCCAGGTGCTGCCGTGCTATCGCGTGCTCGCGGAACTGGAGCAGCAGATCGATCCGCAGCGCGCGGCGCACGCCTGAGGCGGTGCCGTCGCGACCGGCGTTCATCAGGTCGGGTCCTGGATGTCGGCCGGCGGCAGGGCCCGTTCGGGTTCGCGCGGTCGGCACAGGCCGTAGGCCCTGAGGCGCATGCCGAAGATGCCCAGGAAGGCCAATCCGACCCTGGGCGCTCAGTCGCCGGGTCCGAGGGGTTGGGTGGACTCGTAGACGTGTGCGGTCGGGGTGGTCGTGGTGACCACGTGGCCGCGTTCGAGGTCGAGGCGGGCGGTGGCCTTCCAGCCGTTGGCTTGTTTGGTGTGGTTGCACGCCTCACACAGCCCTTGGCCGTTCACATAGTCGGTATCCCCACCCCGGGCACGGTCCTGGGCGTGATCGGTCTGCCGGATCGGGGCCCCGCACCACGGCCTGCGGCACCGCTGATCCCGGAACGCAATCAACAAGGCGAGGGCCTTGGGGAAGAACCGGGAGGCAGATTCCATCCGGATCAACCGCCCCGGGCCCCGGAACAACCGCCGCAACTCCACCCGCTGCTCACCGTCGATCGTCTCCGCGACCAACCGGCGCACCCACGCCGCCGACACCGGACCATGCCCCTGCACCTGCGCCGGTTCGTTCGACTCGCCGAGCAGGGCCTGGTCGGTGATCACCACATTGATTGTCACCTTCGCCGGGTCGTGCGCGGGGCGGCCGGTCACGCGCTCGACCAAGGTGTCGGCCATGATCGCGGCCCGGCTCCGGGTCTCGGAGACCGCCCAGGTCGCCTGGGCCTGCTCCGCCGCCTGGTTCAACGCGGCATAGACCGCGATGCCTTCTTTGAGCGGCAGGACCGCGTTGAATTGGACCATGCCATCCGGCAACGGCCGGGTGCTCACCCGACGCTCCCCCGCAGCTTTGGCCTTGCGCCCCACGACCGCGTCTGGGTCCAGCAGGATCACCTGCGCCTGCACATCCGCCACCAGTTGTTTGTCCCCGACCGACGGATGATCCACCAGGTATCCCTTCAGCCACTGATCCACCACGGCACGGAGTTCGGGGGACAGGCACGCGGTCTCCCGCGCCACCAGGGTGGCGCGCCATTCGTTCAGGGCTCCGGTGGTAAGGGCGTTGAGGGTGTGCGGGAGCTCGGTCACCAGGGCCCGCGCCAGGCCGAGCAGCCGCCCACCCCGGTGGGGTGACTCCCTGCGGGCGAGCGCAACTTCGGCCCCGATGCCTTTCCCTCGGCGGGAGATCCCCAGGCCGCGGTCGGCCTCCGCCTGACGCCGCGTGGTGTCGAAGCTCATCGTGGCCCGGGCTTGGAGGGCGGCTGCGGCGGACTTGAGGTCTTCGAGTTCACGGATGAGGTCGATCAGGGCGGCCTCTTGGCCGGGCAGGACCGCGTCGGCGAGCTCGGCCCGCAACCCAGTCACCACCGACCCATCCAACTCCGCAGCCGACCGTGACCCCCATGGATCAGCGAAGCCCTCGACGGGATCCTCGTCCGGCCACGCGATGCCGGGCACATCGGGGTTGCGGCCGATGCAGGAGGTGACCGCCGAGTTCTCCCAGAACCCCGTCGGCAGCCCCAGCGCATCCAACTCGGCCTGGGCCTCGGCCAGCGTCGTCTCGCCCGGTGGCGCTCCGGGCCCACATCCAGTTTCGATCATGTATTCGATACTAGATGGGTGCTCCGACAATTATTCGACTGCCGCTCCTGGGGAGGGGTGCCACCCTGCCACGCGTCGGCTAATC
>JAUNRO010000498.1:0-1644 GCA_030544185.1 Propionibacteriaceae bacterium
CTCGGTGGCCTGTAGACGCTGCCATTCGTCCTCACCGAGTTCGCGCTGAATGGCCATCCGGGCCGCCCCGGCGTCACCGGCCATCCCGGGCCCGAAGGACGAGATTCGGGTGCCCATCGCTCGCCACAGGGCATCGGCGGCACTGTGAAAGCGACCGGCGCGCTGGTAGTCGGCGCAGCCGACCGCCACACTTGACAGCAGCAGTAACACGTGGGCGATGCAGATGCCATCGGCGAAATCTCGTTGCCGACCCAAGGCGGCGTCGGCGGTCGCGAGCGCCCCGGGCAAATCGCCGCAGTGCCGCAGCGCCACCCCGCGCACCCAGTACCCGTAGGCCCGGCACCATTGCTCGCCGTTCGCCTCGCTCAAGGCGATCAGTTCGGCCTGCGAGGCCAAGGCCCCGTCCAGGTCGCCGGAGTAGATCTGGCACAGCCCGTACTGAAACAGCGCGGTCTGCCACGCCGCCTCGTCCCCGACCGCCCGAAAGGTGTCGATCGCAGCCCGATACCGCTCCGCGCCTTGGGCCGGCCACCCGTGAAAGAGCAGCGACAGGCCTGTCCAGTGATCGGCGTGGGCGCGCAACATCGGGTCGTCGAGTTCGTCGGCCAGGGCGTCCAACTCGGACAGGTAGGCCTCCCCATGGGAATGGTCGCCCTGAATCAGGCACACCCAGGCGGCCACCCACAAGGCCTCACCGCGGATCCGTCCGGTCACCTCCGGGGTGGCCAGAATTCGGTCGATGCGGTACCGGCCATCGGACAGCGAACGGCCACTGACCCATTGATATCGCAGGGACGAGGCCAGCTCGGCAGCCCGCGGCCGCTCCTCGGGAACCGACAGCGACCATTCCAGGGCGGCAATGATGTTGGCCCGTTCGGTACGCATCGTGCACATGATGTGGGCCTGTTTGGGCCCGGACCAACTGCGCGTCAGCTCGCGAGCTCGATCCACGAAATGATCGCGGTGCCGCAGTCTCACCACATCCCACTCACCCGACTCCTCGGACCGGCGCACCCCATAGGCCCGAATGGTCACCAGCATTCGGTAGCGCATCCCGTCGGGGGTGGACTCGGCCGTCACGATCGACTTCGAGACCAAATTGTCCAGCAGGTCGGCGATCAGCCGGGGGTCCAACTGGCCGAACCCGCAGACGATCTCGGCCGACCTCAGGTCACAGCCGTCCAGGAAAACGGCGAGCCGGGTCCACAACAGCCGCTCGTCGGGGGTACACAGGTCGAAGCTCCAGTCGACCAGGGCCGACAGGGTTTGATGGCGGGGCAGGGCATCGCGGGTGCCGCGCAGCAGAGAGAAGCGTTCGTCGATCCGGTTCAGCAGATCGGGCACCGACAGGGATCGCAATCGGACGGCGGCCAACTCGATCGCCAGCGGCATGCCATCGAGGTGTCGGCACAGTTCGGTGACCGAGGCGGCATTGTCGTCGGTCACGTGGAAGACCACGCCGATCTGGGCGGCACGTTGCACCAGCAGGCGGACGGCTTCGCAGGCTGCGACCGCTTCGGCTCCGGCGTCGGGGTCGGGCACATCCAAGGGCGGTACCGGGATCACATTCTCGGTGGACAGCCCGAGCGGACCCAGCGAGGTGGCCAGGACGTGCACCCCGGGGCAGCGCTGCACGATCGCCAA
>JAUNRO010000498.1:1654-2000 GCA_030544185.1 Propionibacteriaceae bacterium
AACACCAGGTCGGCCGCGGCGTCCAGGACGTGTTCACAGTTGTCGACGATCAGCAACAGTTTCTGGTCGGCCAGGTGGCGCACCACATGTTCGGTGGCGGTGCGGCGGGACTGGTCGGAGGCGCTCAACTGGGAGGCCGCCCGCCAGGCCACATCGTCGGGGTCCAGCACCGAGTCGAGGGTGATCACCTGCAGGCCGTCGGCGAAGTGCTCGGCGACCAGGGCGCCCACTTCCAACGACAGCCGGGTCTTTCCGATGCCACCCGGGCCGACCAGGGTGGTGAGTCGTTCCCGACGGACACGATCGGCAACCCGACCCAGGATGTCGTCGCGGCCCACGAACTGGG
>JAUNRO010000499.1:0-1157 GCA_030544185.1 Propionibacteriaceae bacterium
CTCAACCTCGGCGAGCTCAACGCGGAACCCGTTGACCTGCACCTGGGTGTCGCGGCGGCGCAGGTAGGTGAGGTGGTCCCCGACCCGGCGGCCGAGGTCACCGGAGCGGTACATCCGGGCCCCGGTGTCGGGGGTGAAGGGGTCGGGGACGAACCGGGCTGCCACTTCTCGCGGCCGGCCGACGTAGCCAAGGCTCACCTGTGGTCCCCCGACGTAGATTTCGCCCACGCAGCCGTCGGCGGCTGTGGTGCCGTCGTCGCGCAGCAGGTAGAGGTTGGTGCCGGGCAGAGGCACACCGACATTGGACTCAGTGGTGGTCTGTTCGGTGGCGCTAAGCAGGTGCCAGGAGGCGTGAACCGTGGTCTCGGTGATGCCGTACAGGTTGACCAGGGTGGCCTGCTCGCCGACTTCTCGGTGCCATTGGTCGGCGAGGCGGTTCTCCAGTTTCTCTCCGGCGAGCAGGATGTAGCGGGTCGCTGCCAGGGCGGCGGGGCGAAGGACGACTTGGGGTAGGAGCATCGACATCGCGGAGGGTGTCAGGCTCAGGATGGTGACGTGGTGGGTGGTGAGAAGGTCAGCGAAGGCTTCGGGATCGCGCGTGGTCCAGCCCGGGACCACCACTAGTTGGCCGCCGTGCAGCAGGCAGCCGAACATCTCGTACATGGCGACGTCGAAGGAGCAGGAGTGGAACAGGCTCCAGACGTCGTGCGGGCCGAGCGCGAGCCCGGGACCGGTCGCGGCGAGCAAGCTGAGCACGTTGGTGTGGGTGACGTGCACGCCCTTGGGTTGGCCGGTGGAGCCGGAGGTGTAGATGACGTAGGCGACGGCCGATCCGGGCGGTGGTGGGCAGGCGGGTGCCCCCCGGCCGTCGGCGGTGAGCAGGTCCAGGGACACCGAGGTCCCCTCGCTGGTGGGTTGGTCGGTGATCGTGCAGGCTGGGTGGGCGTCGGCCAGGACCCGCTCGCGTCGGTTCTCCGGCCAGGAGGCGTCCAAGACCGCGCAGGCAGCGCCGGAGGCCATCACGCTGAGGATGGCTACGACCAGATCGGCGCTTCGGGGCAGGGCGATGGCCACGATGTGTCCGCGTCCGACGCCGCGGCGGCTTAGTCCCCGGGCGATGGCGTCGACTCTGGCGACGAGGGTGCCGTAGGTGAGTG
>JAUNRO010000499.1:1167-1987 GCA_030544185.1 Propionibacteriaceae bacterium
CCGGCGTTGTCGGCGTGGGCCTGCTGGGCGTGGGCGACGCGCGGGCTGGCCCGGGACTGGTCCGGGGTGGGTGGGTAGAGCAGGGGCTGACCGAGAGCAACCGGGCCGGGGTCGCCAAACGGGGCGCAGGCCAGGCGTGAGCTGAGGTGGTGGGGGGCTGCTGATCCTGCAGTGGCGATCTGGGCGCACAGGTCGAGCATCCGGGTCACGGTCGCCGCGTCGACGGCGGTGGGGTCGAACTCGGCGTCCAGTCGCAGGTGATGGGGGGTCTGGGTGACCAGAACGTTGAGGTCGTACTTGGCGCCGACTCTCGGGATTTCCACCAGTTGGGTGTGCAGCCCCGGTAGGTGGGGGGTGCTGAGGTCTTCGCCGAGGTCGGTGACGATGACGTTGAACCAGCCCCGCCCGCCCGCATCGTCGCCTGTTCCCGGGGCGGCCTGCGGGAGGGACTCGGCGTTGGCCAGTCCTCCGAGGATCGTCCGGCGTGCCCGGTGGACGAGCTCACCGAAGGTCGGGTCGTCCTGCAAGTCGAGTCGGATCGGGACCATCGTCAGCAACGGGCCGACCATGTCGCGCAGTTCGGGCCGGTCGCGGCGGCCTGCGGGCGTGCCGAGCACCAGGTCGTCACGACCGGTGAAGCGGGCCAGGGCTTCGGCGACGGCCGCAGTGACTACGCTGAACACACTGGCGCCCTGCTGGGAGGCGAGGTCGTGCACGGCGGCGGTGGCGTCTGTGTCCAGCTCTTGCCTCACCGCGCCGTGCCGGTGAGGGGTGCGGTCCAGGGGCGGTGGTAGAGGCAGGCCCCCCGGGTCGGCGGTGG
>JAUNRO010000500.1 GCA_030544185.1 Propionibacteriaceae bacterium
GTCGCCGCGGAGGGCCTGCCCCGCGGCCTGGAGCCGGAGGCGACGTCGGCGTCGATCGGGCTGGCACTGGCCTATGTGCTGCGCACGGCCAGCCCCCGGCGGGTCCTCATCGATCTGGGTGGGGTCCACTGTCACGACGCGGGCGCCGGCATTCTCGGCGCCCTGGGCGCGCGGGCGGACCGGCCGTTGGATGCTGGGTACGCCGGGTTGGCCGGCATCACCGAACTCGACCTGGGTCCCGTGCGCGAGCTCGTCGGTCACACCGAACTCATCGCGGTCGTGCCGTCGGCCGAGGCGGACCAGCACCTGCTCGGGCTGCGCGGGGTGACGTCGCTGCGCGGCCGGGACTGCAATGCCGAACCGGCTGAGATGCTGGCCGCCGATGCCACCCTGGAGCGGCTGGCCGCCCTCGTGGACCCGGGAACGTCGGCGATCGCGGGGGCTGGCGCGGCGGGCGGTGCAGCGTACGCCATCGCGGCGCTCGGCGGGACCATCGTGACGGGGCCGGCAGTCTGCGCCGATCTCGTGGGGCTCACCGCGACGATGACGGCCGCCGATCTCGTGGTCACCGGCTCGTCGTCGTTCGACTTCGGTTCCCGGGGCGGCGGGGTCATGCAGTTCGTGGCCGAGCGGGCCCAGTCGGCGATGAAGCCGTGCATTGCGCTGGCGGGCACGGTCGTGATCGGCTCGCGGGAGATGCGGACGATGGGGGTCGAATCGGCCTATCCCGTGGAGGATCCCGAGGCGCCCGCGTCGATGAGCGACCGGCCGACCGGGCGTGATGTCACCCCCGAGGCCCTCAGCGAGGTGGCCGGGCGCATCGCTCGCACGTGGTCCTGGTGATTTGTCCGGCCGAACCGGGAACAACCGGCGGGTGGGTGGTGTTGAGCACGGAGCGGGCTTAGGATTCCCGCACACCGGAAGATCATTCGACTGGAGGCAGATATGACCGAGGCGACCACCGCGACCACCGACGGCGTCATCCTGACCGACGAGGCCGCGACCAAGGTGCGCGACCTCCTCGAGCGCGAGGGCCGTGACGACATGGCCCTGCGGATTGCCGTGCAGCCGGGCGGCTGCTCCGGCCTGCGCTATGAGCTCTATTTCGACGACCGCCAGCTCGACGGCGACATCGTCAAGGACTGGCACGGCGTCAACGTCGTCACCGACCGGATGAGCGCGCCCTATCTGAGCGGCGCCACCATCGACTTCGTCGACTCGATCGAGAAGCAGGGCTTCACGATCGACAACCCCAACGCGGCGGGCTCCTGCGCCTGCGGCGACTCGTTCAACTGATCAGCAACCGGTCCGGGTGGTGCGCCATCCGGGCCGGTTCTGTTTCCCATGGACCTTCGCGGGCGAACTGCCCTCGTCACCGGCGGCGCCTCGGGGCTCGGCCTGGCCACCGCCAGGGCCCTGCTGGCGGCCGCCGCCCGCGTCGTGGTCGTCGATCTCCCCACCGCGCGCGCCGCTGAGACGGTTGCCCAGCTGGGGGAGGGCGCGGTCCTCGCCGCCGCGGATGTCACCGACGCCGCGGGCGTGCAGCGCGCGGTGGACCGGGCGGTGGAGCTCGGCGACTTCGCGATCGTGGTCAACTGTGCCGGGATCGCCACGCCCGCGAGCCTGCTCAACCGCGACGGGATGCCGTTTCCGCTCGACACGTTCACCCGCGTCGTCGAGATCAACCTGATCGGCACCTTCAACGTGGTCCGGCTCGCGGCCAAGGCCATCGCCGAGCACACCGGCAGCGAGGCCGAGGACCGGGCAGTGATCATCAATACAGCGTCGATCGCCGCGTTCGACGGCCAGATCGGGCAGGCGGCCTATGCTGCGGCCAAGGGCGGTATCGCGGCCATGACGCTGCCGCTCGCCCGCGAGCTCGCCCGGCACCGGATCCGGGTCGTCACGGTGGGCCCCTGCGTAGTCTGCTCGGCGAGAGTGCGAGGAGGAGACATGGCGCAGGTGCACTATGC
>JAUNRO010000501.1:0-593 GCA_030544185.1 Propionibacteriaceae bacterium
CGGGGCCCGTCGGCATGGTCCGGCCGCGGCGCAGCCTGGGAGGCTCGGAGAGTCCCAGCTTCTTCGCCACGAACTTGCCGGCGGGGGTGCCGTAGATCATTTCAAGTGCGTTGTTCATCTCATGCCTCCAGAATTGCGACGATGCCCTGGCCACCAGCGGCGCAGATCGAGATCAGACCGCGGGAACCGGGCCCCTTGGCGGCCAGCATCTTGGCCAGCGAGGCGGCGATGCGGCCGCCGGTGGCGGCGAACGGGTGACCGGCAGCCAGCGAGGAGCCCTTCACGTTGAGCTTGTCCCGGTCGACGGTGCCGAGCCCCTGCTCCTCCAGAGACTTCAGCGTGGCGAGCACCGTGGCGGCGAACGCCTCGTGGAACTCGTAGTAGTCGAAATCCTGCAGGGTGAGCCCGTTGCGCTCGAGGAGTTCCGGGATCGCGCGGGCAGGGGCCATCAGGAGATCCTCGGAGCCCGTCACGTAATCCGCGGCGGCCACCTGGGAGTCGACGACCTTCGCCAGCACGGGCCACCCCTTGGCCCGGGCGTGCTCCTCCTCCGCCAGCAGGACCAGCGCTGCGCCGTCGGTGAGGGCGGTGGA
>JAUNRO010000501.1:606-1973 GCA_030544185.1 Propionibacteriaceae bacterium
CGTGGGGTCATCCTTGCCGAACACGGTGCGCAGCTTGCCGAGCGCCTCCATGGTGGTCTCTGGGCGCAGGATGCCGTCCCTGGCGACCTTCAGGTAGGGGGTGACGAGGTCGTCGAAGAAGCCCTCGTCCCAGGCCCCGGCCAGGCGCTGGTGCGACTCGTGGGCCAGCCGGTCCTGCTCCTCCCGGCTGACACCCCATTTCTTCGTGGTGAGGGCCTGCGACTCGCCCATGCTCAGCCCGGTGCGCGGTTCGACGACGGCGGGCGGAACCGGAACCAGATCCGCCGGGCGGATCTTCCCGAGCGCCGCCAGCTTCTGGGGCAGCGAGCGGGCCCGGTTGAGGCTCAGCAGCGCCTTGCGCAGCGGCTCGGTCACGACGATCGGCGCGTCCGAGGCGGAATCCACACCGCCGGCGATGGCCACGTCGGCCTGCCCGAGGCGGATCTTGTTGGAGGCGTAGACCACGGCCTCGAGACCGGTGGCGCAGGCCTGCTGCAGATCGCACGCGGGGGTGTGTGGCGAGAGCGCGGAACCGAGTACCGATTCGCGGGTGAGGTTGAAGTCGCGCGAGTGCTTCAGCACGGCACCCGCCACCACCTCATCAACCTTCTGCCCGGCGAGCCCGAAGCGCGCCACCAGGCCGTCGAGGGCCGCCGTGAGCAGATCCTGCGCAGATGCGGCCGCGTACTTGCCGCCGGCCTTGACGAAGGGGGTGCGGTTGCCACCGACCACCACTGCGGTACGTGGGTTCATGTGAGGGATCCTCCGTGAGTGGCGAAAAATTATCTGTAACCGAGGGTAGCAGGTACGCAGAGTTTGCGATACCTTGAGTTACATGAACAAGGTGGAACAGGCCGTGGACGGCCGCGCAACCCGGTGGGAGGAGCACAACACCCAGCGCAAGCGCGAGCTCGTGGAAGGGGCCGTCAAGGCCATCCGCGAGCACGGCCCTGGCGTCGGCATGGACGAGATCGCCGCCTGCGCCGAGACGTCGAAGACGGTGCTGTACCGGCACTTCGGCGACAAGGCCGGCCTCTACCAGGCCGTCGTGGATTCCGTGCATGACTTCATCCTGCGCAAGCTGCCGCTGGACGACGTCGAGCACCTGGATCCGGCCGGGCTCGTCACACTGGTGGCGGATTCCTACCTCGCCGTGGTGGAACGAGACCGCAACCTCTACCTGTTCGTCACCTCCCGCCCGACGGGTGAGACGCCCACGTCAGATCCCGTCGGCTCCATCACCACCCGGATCGGAGACCGAGTCTCCGAGGCGATGAAGGCCTGGCTGCTGCGGGAGGGGCTCAGCGATGACCCCGCCAACATCTGGGCCCACGGCGCCGTGGGCTACATCTGGGCGGTGGCGGATC
>JAUNRO010000502.1 GCA_030544185.1 Propionibacteriaceae bacterium
AGGTACAGCTTCTTGCGGCCGACCCGGTCAGACAGCGCACCGATGGCCAGCATGCACGGGATGGCGATGACGGCGGCCAGCAGCACGGCGTTGAGCGCCTGGGTGCGGGTGTAGCCGAGGCCGATGGCGTACGACACGGAGAACGTGGCGAAGATGAAGAACGTCGAGGTCTCGATCAGCTTGGCACCAATGGCCTTGAGCACCGACGGCCACTGCGTCTTGAAGATCTCCACGATCGGCACCTTGACCTCCTTGCGCTCCGACTTGATCTTGCGGAACGCAGGGGTCTCGTCGACCTTGTTGCGGACCCACAGGCCGAACAGCACCAGCAGCGCCGACAGCAGGAACGGGATGCGCCAACCCCAGCTGAGGAAGGCCTGCTCGCTCATGATCGCCAGAAGGCCCGTGACGGTGAGGTTGCCCAGCGCCAGGCCGAACAGGGCACCGGTCTGCGGAACGGCGCCGTAGAAGCCGCGCTTCTTGCGAGGCGAGTACTCGACGGCCAGCAGCACGCCGCCGCCCCATTCGCCGCCGAGGGCGAGGCCCTGGACGAGACGAAGAAGCGTCAGCAGCAGGCCGGCCCACAGGCCAATCTGGGCGTGGGTGGGCAGAACGCCCATGAGGGCGGTCGAGATACCCATCAACGACAGCGTGATGACGAGGGTCTTCTTGCGGCCGATCCGGTCACCCATGTGGCTGAAGATGATGCCGCCGATGGGGCGCACCAGGAATGCCAGGGCGAACGACGTCAGGGCCAGCATCGTCGAGATGAACTGGTCCTCCGACGGGAAGAACAGCACGCCGAACACGGCCGAGGCCATGGTGCCGTAGAGGAAGTAGTCGTACCACTCGACGGCGGAGCCGATCGCCGAACCCATGAGGGCCCGCATGCGGGTGGACTTGTCGATGAGTTCGACGTCGTGTGTGTCTTCCACGACGACATTGTCTGTGTGGGTGGTCATTTCTCGGGTCCTTTGTGATCAGGCGACGGCGCCGGAACGGGTACGGGCGAGGTCGAGGGCCACGTCGACAATCATGTCTTCCTGGCCGCCGACCATCTTTCGGTTGCCGAGTTCCATGAGGATCTCGGCGGTGGGGATGCCGTAGCGCTCGCTGGCGCGCTTGGCGTGCAGCAGGAAGCTGCCGTAGACACCGGCGTAGCCGATGGAGAGGGTTTCGCGGTCGACGCGAACGGGCTGGGGCATGAGTGGCCGGACGAGGTCGTCGGCGGCGTCGGCGAGGGCGAACACGTCGCAGCCCGTCTCCCAGCCCATGCGGTCTGCCACTGCGATGAACGCCTCGAGCGGGGTGTTGCCGGCGGCGGCGCCGAGGCCGGCGAGGCTGGCGTCGACGCGGTAGGCGCCCTCCTGCACTGCGGCGACGGAGTTGGCCACCGACACCGACAGGTTCTCGTGAGCGTGGACGCCCACCTCAGTTTCGGGCTTCAGCGCCTCGCGCACTGCCTTGATCTTGGCGGCGTATTCGTGGGTGACCATGGCGCCGGCGGAATCGGTGACGTAGACACACTGCGCGCCGTAGCTCTCCATGAGGAGGGCCTGCTCGACGAGCTTCTCGGCCGGCGCCATGTGGCTCATCATGAGGAAGCCGGCGGTGTTGAGGCCGATCTCGCGCGCGGTCGAGATGTGCTGGGCGGCGGTGTCGGCCTCGGTGCAGTGGGTGGCGACGCGAACGTAGCTGGCACCGGCCTTCTGGGCGTCCTTCAGTTCGGTGATGGTGCCGATGCCGGGCAGCAGCAGGGTCGCGATGGCAGCCCGTTCGACGGCGCCCGCGGCGGCCTCGATCTTGGCCAGATCGGTGTGCGGCGCGAAGCCGTAGTTGGCCGACGAGCCGGAGATGCCGTCGCCGTGGGCCACCTCGATGGAATCGACACCGGCCTTGTCGAGCGCGGCGGCGATGGTGGCCACCTGCTCGGGCGTGAACTGGTGGGCGACGGCGTGCGAGCCGTCGCGAA
>JAUNRO010000503.1 GCA_030544185.1 Propionibacteriaceae bacterium
GCCCGCCCACCCGGCCCGCCCCCACGGCCATGTCCCGCGTTCGGTGCCCAACCACCTCCGGCGGGAGAACGTGGTGTGGTGCGCGGCCAGCCTTGGGTCCCGTGGCTCGACCATATGCGCAGAATCCACGTTCAGTGCGATCGCCGGTCTCGCTGACGGGGGCAAATGCGGTCAGGTTGTGGCACTGGACGAGGATTCTGCGTGGGCGCCGCGGTTGACCCCGGCGTGTCACGCGCCAGACCCCTAACGCTCCCGCAGGATCTCGTTGAGATCGAACGGCGCCACGTGCTCGAGCTGATCGAAGGTGCACGACTCCGGATCCCGGTCCGGCCGCCACCGGGAGAACTGCCCGGTGTGCCGGAGCCGCCTCCCCTCCAGATAGTCATACTTCACCTCGACGACCAGCTCCGGGCGCAACGGCACGAAGCTCAGGTCCTTCCCCGAGTTCCACCGCGACATCTCGGACTTCCGCGGTGATCGCGCACCCTCCTGCTCGGCAAGTTCTGCGGCCCAGGACCACGGGTGTTCGGCGAGATCGGTGACCAGCGGCTGCAACTCAGCGTACATCTCCTTGCGCCGCTTGACCGGGAACGCGCCGATCACGCCGATGGAGGCCAACCGGCCCTCTTCGTCATAGAGCCCGAGCAGCAGCGAGCCGATCGCCTCGTCGTCGTTCTTGTGCGTCCGATAGCCCGCGACCACGCAATCGGCCGTGCGGGCGTGCTTGATCTTGCTCATGACGCGTTTGTCGGGGAGGTACGCGAGGTCGGGTGCCTTGGCGATGATCCCGTCGAGTCCGGCCCCCTCCCATTCGTCGAACCAGCGCCGGGCGACATCGATGTCGTCGGTGATCGGCGTCAGGTGCAGGGGATGACGCACACGGACGAACAGATCCTCCAGCAGCGCCCGGCGCTGTGCCAGTGGTTGCTCGGTGAGGTCCTCGTCGCCGATGGCCAGCAGATCGAAGGCCACGAACTCGGCTGGGGTCTGTTCGGCCAGCAGCCGCACCCTGCTGTCGGCCGGATGAATCCGCTGCTGCAGGAGCTCGAACTCCAGTCGCTCGCGGCCGGGGCCCGCCACCACGATCTCGCCGTCCAGCACGCAACGGACCGGGATCTGCGCGGCGAACTCGGCGACCAGCTCGGGGAAATAGCGCGTGAGCGGGCGCTCCCGGCGGCTGCCCAGGACGACCTCGTCGCCGTCGATGAACACGATCGAACGGAAACCGTCCCACTTCGGCTCATAGAGATGCAGGCGCGGGATCGCCGCCACGGGCTTGGCGAGCATCGGTTTCACAGGAGGCAGCAACGGGAGATCCACGGCATCATCGAAGCATGAGTGGACGCACTTTCGTGGCGGTGGTCCCGCCGCAGACCGTGATTGAAGAATTGGAGGACTACATCGGACCCCGGCGCGAGGCCGATCGGCGCTTGTCGTGGGTCTGGCCCGAACACTGGCACATCACCACGCTGTTCATCGACGATCTGCCCGAGCGGAGTCTCGATCCGCTGCTGGACGGGCTGGGTGAGCTCGCCGCCCGGACGCCCGCCTTCGACGTCCGTATCGGTGGCGGTGGGTGCTTTCCCGACCCTTTCGCGGTGCGGGTGCTCTATCTCGCCGTTACCCTCGGCGAGGGGCCCTTGGCCGCGCTGAGCAAGACCGGGCGAGCGCTGGCAAGCACCGTCGGCGCACCGCCGGACGGCGCACGGTTTGTTCCGCACCTGACGGTCGCCCGGTCCCGGACACGCTTCGACGGTACGCGCTGGCTGGGCGTCCTCGATTCCTTCGGCGGGTTCGGCTGGGCAGCCACCGAGCTGATCGTTATCCGCTCGCATCTGCGTCAGGGACCGGGCAAGCGCTCGCGCTATGAGGTGCTCGGCCAGCTGCCGTTCGCTCGGGAGCGCGCGGTTCAGCCGCGGACTCCGGGGGAGTCTGGAAACCGTCGGCGCGGGTGACTAGGT
>JAUNRO010000504.1 GCA_030544185.1 Propionibacteriaceae bacterium
ATCCGCAGCAGTCGGCTCCGGCGAGCTCTCGACGGCCTGGTCGAAGGTCTTGGTGATCGACGCTGCATAGGGACCATAGGTGCGGCTCGCCTGCGGACCCTCGGTCACCGTATAGCGGTAGTTCAACGACACCGTCCTGATGTCTCCGCTGTTGGCGTCGTTCCACGTCGCCGTGAAGCCGCTGTCGTCGCGCGCCGCAATGCCGAACGATGTGCCGGGCGCGCTGGCGCCGGTGCCGCCTATCACGGTGTAGCCAATGACATCGACCGTCACCGGCCAGTCCGTGGCGTTGTCGAACTGGACGTAGAGCTGGAACGCCCGGTTCTGGCCCGCGCCGTCGGCGCTCTCCGCGGAGCCACGGCTGCGGTCGATGTTCGGGCCGACCAAGGGGGCTCCCCCTGTCGAGCTCGCATAGGCCGGGACTGCGGCGGTCAGCGCAACGGCCGGCACGGCCCATGCCGCGCCCTTCGCAAGGCTGCGGCGAGAAACACGTGTTCGGATCTGATCGGTCATGCTCTGGTGTCCCCCCAAGAAAGGCACGGCGCGGCACAGCGCACTTAACGATTGACGCTACTCCGGGCTGACCTGGCAATCGATTTCATTCTGCCGAATTAGGAAGTCATTTACCTTCCGCATTGGGAAGCGGGCTGCCCAGGGGCCCGTGGACCAATAATCCGCGCACCACCAGATCGGTCAGGAACGTGTCGACCTCGCCACGGATGCCGGCGGGGTCGACGCCCAAGCTGTCCGCGACCGACACGGCGACATCGGCATCACCCTCCCCCGCGATCACCCAGATCAGGCCCGCCGCCCCCCGCAGGCATACCGGTTCTCCCGCGGGCAGGGGCATCAGATAGACCCGCAACTCCTCCTCGGCCGTGGGCTCCAGGAGCACCCAGGCCAGGTCGTCCGGCAGCGCATAGGTCATCGTTCGGACCTCCGCGACCCCGGTCGACGCGGGTCACCGGCCAGCCGCCGCCGGGCGACGCGCCCGAGCCGCGCGACCGTGCGGAGCCGGCCGGCCAGGGTGGGCTGCGCACGGACGAGGGCGACTGCGAACCGGATCGAACGCTCCTCTCCCTGGCTCAGCAACCGCCACAACCGGAAGTCCGCATCGCCACCCCGCAGGCCCTGGCCCGTGATCGCGGCCAGTGCGGCATCGGCGGACACGGACCGGGCGAGCGCAGCGACCTGCTCACGCTCGGTGGGTGCGGCCGCGGCCCAGGCGTGCTCCAGGTCGGGATGGCGTACGCCGGTCTCGCTGCGCCCGGCGTTGAGGATCAGGATCAGTCGCTGCCCGGTCACCGACGGCACTGCGCAGCGCTGCCCGGCGATCACTTGCTCGGTGCGTTCGGCGAAGAGGGCATCGAAGGCCCGTTCCGGGTCAAGGTCCATGCCGGGCAGGCACCGGTGCAGATCGAGAAACCCCAGCGCGTCGTGATGCAGCGTCGCTGCGTGAGCGAACACCGAGTCGTCCTCGAAACCGTGCAGCAGCGTCCAGCCGGCCTCGGCTATCGCGCGGATGAAGTCACCGGTCTGGCCGGGCCGCACGAGCACGTCGGCGTCATGGCTCTGCCGCTCGGCGCGGCCGCCCGGAGCACCAGCCGACGCCACCACCGGTGCGAGCAATTCCTCGGGCACCGCGGGGCCCTTGATGTGCAGCAGGTCGATCCCGTGGGTGTCCGCAACGGACTGCGCCACGGCGTGGGAGAACCTGATCGCGACCGCCAGCGGCAGGGGCTCGAGCTCGTCTGCAACGCTCACCGAGTCACCACCGCCCGTGTCCGAGGTCATCGAGGATGGTATCAGCGGGGCCCTCAGCGCCACCCGTGTTACCGTGCCCGAGCTTTCGCAGAAATGCCAGGGAGAAGGAAACATGAAGGTAGTCGTGACCGGGGGCGCCGGGTTCATCGGATCGAACTTGGGCCGCGCGTTGCTGGACCAACCCGCCATCGACACC
>JAUNRO010000505.1 GCA_030544185.1 Propionibacteriaceae bacterium
AGCGCACTTGACTGGGGGTCAAGGGGTCGCAGGTTCAAATCCTGTCAGCCCGACCTGGTGAACGCCCTTGCGGGGAATGGGTCTCGACCCTCCCGCAAGGGCTTTTGCAGTGCCGACGAAGTGGGGATCTTGATGAGCGATAGCGACGTGAGGCTCGACTCCCTCGTGCAGGCCAGCAAGGAGCGGAAGTCGTTCCGGCGTCTGCCCCAGCTGATCCTCCGCTCGATGCGCCTGGTGTGGGGCGCGAGCCCGGCGCTGTTCGCCACCTCGACGGCGATCCAGCTCTTCACCGGCGGGCTGCTCGCGGTCCAGGTGCTGCTCGTCGGGCGGGTTCTGGACGCGATCCTGCACGTGCAGAGCGGCACCGCCTCCTGGAACGCCGTCGTCTTCCCCGTGGCCGGCCTCGCGCTGGCGATGGGCCTCACGAACGTCGCCTCAGCCGCACAGATACTGATGCAGCGGTTGCTGGGTGAGCTGGTCACCCGCGGCACATGGGCCAACGTGCTCGACGTGACGACCACCGTGCCCCTGATTCACTATGAGAACCCGAGCTTTTTTGACCGGCTGCAACGGGTCCAGTCCAACGCCGTGTCCCAGCCGTTCTTCCTCACCCAGGGCGTGATCGGAATCATCGGGGGCCTGGCCGGTCTGGCCGGGCTCGTCGCCTCGGTCGTGGTCATGTCGCCCCTGGTCCTGCCGATCCTCGTCATCGCCGGCCTCCCGCTCTATTTCGGCTCGCGCATCCTGAGTCGCATGGAGTTCGCCTTCGGCGTCTCGCAGGTCCCGCGGCTGCGCCGCCGCGACTATCTGCGGTCGCTCCAGGTGAGCAGGGAGGCCGCCCACGAGGTGCGCGCCTTCGGCCTCACCAAGGCGCTCCGGAGGATGTTCGACGAGGTCTATCTGCAGTATCTCGCCGCCCTGCGCCGTCACATCGGCCGCCGGCTGACGATCGCGCTCAGCACCAACCTGCTGTCGGCCGTTGCGATCGCTGCCACCTTGGTCGTTCTCGTGTGGCTGGTCGCCCGCGGTGACCTGGACCTCGCTGCCGCGGGCGCTGCGATCGTCGCGGTGCGCATGATCGCCGGGCAGCTCACCGGGCTGTTCGGCGGCGTGCAGCGCATCTTCGAATCCCGCCTCTATCTCGACGACTTCGACGACTTTCTGGCCATGAAGACCACCCCGGAGGTCATGGACTCAGGTGGCGAGCCGGCACCGAGGGGGTTCCGGACCCTCGATGCCGAGGACCTGACATTCACCTATCCGGAGGCCGACCGACCCGCGCTGCGGGGTGCCTCGATCACCGTCAACGCCGGTGAGATCATCGCGCTGGTGGGGGAGAACGGGTCCGGGAAGACCACCTTGGCGAAGCTCCTCGCCGGTTTGTATGACCCGAGCGAAGGCGCGATCAAATGGGACGGCGTCAACGTCGAGAAGTTCGAGCGCTCAAGCAGGAGCGAATCCATTGCGCTGATCTTCCAGGACTTCATCCGCTATCAGCTGACCGCGAGGGAGAACATCGGCTTCGGCCGCATCGAGAAGGCCGACGACCACGACGCGATCATGGCAGCCGCCCAGCAGGCGGGCGCCCACGATCACGTCGAGCGGCTGCCCAACGGCTATGACACGATCCTCTCCCGGATGTTCAAGGGAGGTCTGGAACTGTCCGGCGGCCAGTGGCAGCGGGTCGCCATCGCCCGGGCCTTCTTCCGCGATGCCCCCTTCGTCATCCTCGATGAGCCGACCGCGGCCCTTGATCCGCGCGCCGAGCACGCCTTGTTCGAGCGGCTGCGGAACCTGCTCGCGGGACGCACGGTCCTGTTCATCTCCCACCGGATGTCCACCGTGCGTTCGGCGGACCGGATCTATGTGTTGCACGAGGGCGAGATCATCGAGCATGGCACCCACGACGAGTTGATGGCGCTGGGAGGTCGGTACGCCGAGTTGTTCAACCTGCAGG
>JAUNRO010000506.1 GCA_030544185.1 Propionibacteriaceae bacterium
CTCGCCGGCCCGGCCGAGTTGGAGGCCGCCGCGGCCCAGCTGGAGGCCGACGGGCTCGTGGTCACCCGGGGCACGGCTGAGGAGGCGCAGGATCGCCGGGTCCGCGACTTCATCTCGTTCATCGCCCCCGGGGACAACCGCATCGAGCTGGTGATCGGCCAGATCCACGTCGAGTCCCGCCCCGTGCGCTGGGCGCGCCCGGCCGGGATCACCGAGTTCGGCCACATCGGCATCGAGTGCCCCGATGTGATGGCGGGCCACGACTTCTGGACCAAGCACTTCAACATCGTGGTCTCCGACTGGATCGGCACCACCGCCTGCCTGACCCGGTTCGACCCGGTCCACCACAAGCTCGCCCTGTTCAAGGACTCGACCGGCCTCGGGCATGTGAACTTCCAGGTCGGCTCGATCGACGACATCATGCGCAGCTGGCATTTCCTGGAGGACAACGGCGTCGAGATCACCATGGGTCCGGGCCGCCACCCGCAGTCGACCGCGGTGTTCCTCTATTTCAAGGGGCCCGAGGGCCACACGTGGGAATACTCATTCGGCGTCCGCCTCATTCCCGACGACGCCGAGTGGACCCCGCGCTACTTCGATCCGAGCGAACCCGACTTCATCGACATGTGGCGTGGCGCGGTTCCGGCCGTCCGCCGGCGGGCCGACTGAGGGCCGACGCACAGAAGCCACGGGTCAGACCATGGTCTTGGTCTCGGCCCGGTGTGCCGCCGAGCCGACCCTCGATTAGCGGATTTGCTAATCACCACGTAAGAATCTCTGGGTGACTGCCGCAACGATCCCAGCATCCGAATCGACCGAGAGCCTCGACCTCCCCGAGAACAGCCCCCGCGCCGCCGTGCCTCAGGTGGCCCGCGGTTTCGTGCTCGGTGCCGTCGACCTCGTGCCCGGCGTGTCCGGTGGCACGGCCGCCCTCGTGCTGGGGATCTACCGGCATCTCATCGCTTCTCTGCATCACTGCGCCAAGACGGTGACCCGCGTCCTCCGCGGCGATCTCCCGGCAGCCAAGCAGGGCGTACGCATGATCCCCGCCTGGTGGCTCGGCGGCCTCGGCGTCGGCATCGTCACGATGGTGTTCCTGCTGGCCGGCCCGCTGGAATACGCGCTGACGAACCACCCGGTGGCCCTGGCGGGGCTGTTCTTCGGGCTCATCGTCGCAGCGGTCATTCTGTGCTGGCGCCAGCTCTATTCCACGACGCCGCTCACGTTCGCCCTGGTCGGCGTGGCCGCGGTCGCGACATTCTTCCTGCTGGGGCTGTCCCCGGCGAGCTCCGGAGCCGCGACCGAGCCCCCGGCCCTGTGGGTCTATTTCGGCGCCGGCGCGATCGCGATCTGTGCGATGATCCTGCCCGGCATCAGCGGTTCGTTCCTGCTAGTGCTGATGGGGATGTACGCCCACGTGCTCGCGGCGGTCGCCACCCGTGACTTCCTCGTGCTGGGGGTCTTCGTCCTGGGTGCCGCCACTGGCCTGGCGCTCGCCGCCTCCGGCCTGAACTGGCTGCTGCACCGCTATCACGACCTCGTCCTCGCCGCGATGATCGGCCTCATGGTCGGCTCGATCCGCCTGCTGTGGCCGTGGCCGTCGGGTCTCGGCGGGACCGAGCTCGCGCTGCCGAGCGCGGCGACCATCGGGATGCCCGTGCTGCTCGGCCTCGCCGGCTTCACCCTCGTCCTGGGCGCCGACCTGCTGGCCCGGAAGGTCCGCAGCAGCGATCCGGGCGTCGAGCTCGCCTGATCAGCCCCGCGGCACCACCCGCATCGGCAGCCCGCCCTCGGGCGCCAGCACCCCCTCCATCACCCACCGCGGCACCGGCCCGGCCAGCTCGGGCCGGAACCGCCGGGCCAGCACGACGAGCAACAGGTGCGACTCCAGCAGCGAGAAGTGATTCCCGATGCACACCCGCTCGCCGGTCGCG
>JAUNRO010000507.1 GCA_030544185.1 Propionibacteriaceae bacterium
CGCCGGCTGGTCGGTGGTGGCGTCGGCGTTGGGATCGGGGGTGCCGGTGAGTGTGCCGTGCAGCAGGTCGGCGGCGTAGGTCGGGTCGGCGAGCGCTTCCATGGCAGCCGCCCGGAGTTCGCGCCGGGTGCCATCCAGCCCGCCTGCCGCGAGGACATCGGCGAGGTCGTCGAGGGTCTGATCCAGGGCCTGACCTGCGGGACCGTCGAGCTGACCGCGAACGGTGGCGGTGCCGCAGTCGCCGCGCTCGATGTGGACATAGCGATCACTCAGGGCCGCGCGGCGGCGCTCTTCGGTGCCTTCGGGATCGAGGCGCGCGATGAGCATCGCGACCCGCAACAGTGCCTGGCGGGGGGTCCACCCGGGCAGGAAGGGGGCGATCTGCCGGTCCAGCTCGTGCATGACCTCGATCGGCAGGCCGAACTGCCGAGTGTTCTGCGCGATCCGCCGCGCGAGCCAGCCCAGCACGCGACCCTGCAGCAGGACCTGCCACGTCTGGGGGAGACGGTGACGCAGGTCGAGCACATCGGCGATCAACATGCTGGCCGACTCCGGTGAGATGCCGAGCGCGGGCCCCACCTCGAAGGTGATGAACTCGGCGACTTCGGGCGTGCCGTCTGCCCCGAACTGCCACAGCCGCTCTCCGTGCAGCATCCGGGGCGCGCCGCCGAAATAGACCTCGGCGGCTTCGTCGGAGTTGTCCACCCAGGAATAGACGTCTGCTGCCGCGGCGATCAGCGCATACTGATCCACCTCGGCCTCGCGCTGGCGCGTCGCAGCCGCGCACAGGCTGTCGATCACCCGCGACCGGTCCCAGCCGTCAGCTGGTTCCTCAATGGTCGTCGCCGCGGCCGGCAGGGGAGGGGGCATTGCGATCACCTCATTCAATCGAACTCTTGATCGAAACTCTACGGGCGCGCTCCGACAGAATTGGTGCGCCAGCCAAGCCAATCGGGGCGAGCAGGGCCGGAATCTGCCGGTTCGTGCGTCGGCACACGCCCTCGATCAGGTTCTGTTGGGCCCGGTCGACTGGACGCCCGCCCGCTTCCGTCGCCGGTTCCGGTGGACCAGCGCACAACTTTGTCGGAGGCATTTGCGACCCTGGACATATGAGCGACCGACTGACGATCTCCGCTGTCCTAGCCGCCGACCTCCCGGATTGGCGGATGATGCTCGATGCCCTCCACGCCAGCTTCCGCACGGGCAGCTTCACCGCCGGGCTGGCGCTGGTCCAGCAGATCACCGAGGCGGCCGAGCGGGCCAACCACCATCCCGAGCTCACGTTGACCTATCCGCGGGTGGAGGTGAAACTCTGGTCCCACGACGTCGGCGGGGTCACCGACCGCGACCTCGACCTGGCCCGGATCATCTCCGAGCTCGCGGCGGCGGCCGGGCACGAGGCCGACACGCAGCACACGGTGGTCGAGTTCGGGCTCGATACCGCCCGGACCCGGGAGCAGGCCGAGTTCTGGGCCGTCGTGCTGCACTCGAAGACCGTCGCCCACGATGAGGTGGTGGGCGGCACGCACGCGCCGACGGTGTGGTTCCAGGAGGCTGAGGCGCTTCCCCGGCAGCGGTGGCATCCCGATGTGTGGGTGCCGCACGACCGGCCCGAGGAGCGCATCAAGGCGATTCTCGACGCCGGTGGGGCCCTCGTCGACGCCTCTCATGCACCCCAGTGGTGGGTGCTGAGCGATCCCGACGGCAACCACTTCTGCATCTGCACCAGTCTGGAACGCTGAGCGCATCCCCACCCGGGCGCACACGCGCGGACCCCTCCGGTTAGCGTGACGGTGTGTCTGAAGTAGTCGATCTGCCGCCCACCATCCGGGTCCGGGTGCCGGCGAAGCTCAACCTGGCCCTGTGTGTCGGCCCGTTGGCAGATGACGGCTTCCACCCGCTGACCACCGTCTTTCAGGCTGTGTCG
>JAUNRO010000508.1:0-1133 GCA_030544185.1 Propionibacteriaceae bacterium
CGAAGCGCCCGCACGCGGCACTACCGATCTCGCGCTTTTCGTCGCACGAGTGGTCACCGGCCTCATGCTCGGCCTCATCGCCGTGCGGGAGCTCTTCGGTGTCCTCGGCGGCGGGGGGCTCGGGGAGGCGGCCGGAGACTTCAGCGCCGCGGGCTTCGCGGCAGCGCAGGCGCTCGCCGTCGGCACCGGAGTGGTGGGACTCGTCGCGGCGACGCTGCTCGTCATCGGACTCATGACCCCGTTCGCAGCCGGCGCGCTGCTGTCGGTACTCACGCTCGGTGTCGGCGCCGAGTTCGCCGCCGGCGAGCAGATCGCCCTGTTCAGCGACCAAGGTCGCGGCCTCGAGACGGCGATCCTCTACGCCGCGTTACTCGTGGTGTTCCTCTTCGCCGGACCGGGTCGCTGGGCGGCGGACCGGCGGTGGGGATGGTCGTATCGGCCGCGCTTCAGCGGCTTCATCTGGCTCCTGCTCGCCATCGTCGCCGTGGCAGCGGTGTGGTTGTCACTCAACAGCGGCACCCCCTTCGAGGGCGCGTGGCCGCAGGTGGTGCCGATCGGCGACGAATGAGCTCCGATCCACCGTCGGTGCTCTGTTCTCGGCCGGAACCTCACGGTGCCTCGAGTCCTCATAGGGGGTGACGGCGCCGCCTGGACCGGCGGTGGACTCTCGAGCTGCAGGTGGTGCGACACATGATGCGAACCGATGGCTACGCTTTCGCCGTGGATCGATCCCATGCGAGCGCGACGGAGGAGGGTGTCACGGCGTACGGCGCCGAAACCGCACCGCCACGCGACGTCGTGATCGGCGGACCCCCGCCGGCCGTGCAGCTCTTCTCGATGTTCGTGCTGCTGGCGTTAGGGGCCCTGTTCGTCGTCGGGTCCTGGAACCTGGTGCTCCATCCGGAGTCGGTCCCGGAGGGCAGCGAAGGTATGCGAGGGGAGTTCGTCTGCCTTCCCGCAGGGCTCGGGATGCTGGCCCTGGTGGGGTGGTATCTGGCCGGTCGCGCACGGTCGTGGAGGGCCCAGCGGGCGCTGAGGGTCACGGTGCTCGGCGTGCTCGCGGTGATCGGAGCGGTCTCGACGATCGTCTTCACGGCGGTGGCCCCGGGCGCGTGGACGTACCTCGGAGTCCT
>JAUNRO010000508.1:1143-1916 GCA_030544185.1 Propionibacteriaceae bacterium
AGGACCCCGACCGCGGGCCCGACCGCGGGAAGGACAATCGTGCTGCCTCCGGAGTCCCGGTGGCATCCGGTGAACCCACGGCTGCGGCGGTTGCTCCCCGTGCCCCCGGTACTCGTCGCGCTCACCTGGGCGGCGCTCGCCACCGTCTCGGTTCTGCCCGAGCGTGGCGACGACTGGCGGATGTTGCCGGGCTTCATGACTCTCGTCACGGTGCTCGTCTGCATCGGCACCGTCGCGATGGCCACCACCCCGGACAAGAGCTTCGTGCGGTTCCGCTACCACCTGACGGCGCAGCCGGGCATGGCGCTGCTCACCGTGATCGCCGGAGTCGGATGCACCGCGGACCTGGTCGGCACGGGCGATCCCGTGACCATGGCGTGTGGGGTCCTGTCGCTGGCGTGGATGGTCACGCTCCTGATGGCCGTGTTCGCCACCCCACGCCGGGCGCCGGTGATCTCACCCTGGCGGAGGTGAGGCGACGCCGACGGTCGGGTCAGCCCTCGCCGCGGGTGGAGGTGGCGCCGGCCGCGAAGGGATCGCGGATGCGGCCGTTCGAGGCCTCCGAGAGGCGCGGGAGATCCTGGAAGCCCACGGCGCTGAGTCGGACGTACTCGTCGTCGGTGGTGACGACCTGCGCGAAACCGGATTTCGGGAAATGGAGACCGGTGACCTGGTCCCAGGGCACCATGCGCCGAGACCGCCATGTCGTGATGTCGATCCCCTCCTCTCCGACGTACGTGCGGGTCCGGGCGATCCACCAACCGAACGCGAGG
>JAUNRO010000509.1 GCA_030544185.1 Propionibacteriaceae bacterium
TCACCGGAGCGGCCGGTGGTGCGGCGTTGGCGCCCTGGCCCGCGGCCCGGGTGGGCTGACGGTGGGCCTCGGCGCTGGCAGCGGTGTCCTGGAGTTCCAGGCGGGCTTCGATGAGGCACTGGGCGAGCACTTCGAGATCGTTCAGGGCGTCGCGGTCGCCGGTGAGGCCGAAGAAGACCTTCCCGTCATAGGAGGTGACGCCGATCGCAAGCAGGTGCCCCGGTGGCAACGGCAGGACCGGATAGCTGGCGACCATGGGAGCGCCGCAGGCATAGAGCGGGTGCTGGGGGCCCGGGGCATTGGTGATCAGCAGGTCGTGCGGCTTGCGGGACATGGTGGCGGCCACGCGGACGCCGAGCGCGTGCAGCGTGCTGGGCGCGAACCCGGCGATATCGCTGATCGTGCGCGCGCTCACGGCTCGCCCGGTGTCGGTGTGCGCCCGGGTGCCGAACGACACCTGGTGCAGCCGCATCAGCGCGTTGGCCTCGTCGACCGGCAGGGCTATGAAGTGCGGCGCGACGTGGCTGCCGAGGGAGGTCGGCTCACCGTCCTCGTCGATCACGCTCATCGGCACCATCGCGAGCAGTCCCCCGGTCGGAGCGGTCTCCCCGCGGGTCGCCAGCCACGCCCGCAGCGCTCCGGTGATGATCGCGAGGACGACATCGTTCACGGTGTACCGCTCGTTCATCCGCAGCTCGCGCAGTTCGTCGAGCGACATGGCGACCTGGGCCACGCGCCGCTGCTCCGACGGGGCGCCGGCCAACGGTGTCTCGCCCCGGGGCCGGGCCCCGCCGCGCAGCGCGGCGCCGGCGAAGTCGCCGAGTGTCCCACCGAGGCCACCGACCGCCTCGCCCACGGCGACCGCGGTCCCGAGCAAGCCCGTGACTCCCCGCAGAGCCGTGTCGATCAGGGCATCGGCGTCGCTCAGACCGTGGCGGACGGCATCGACGACGAGGTCCACCGGACGGGGCTCGGGCGTCGGTTCCCACGGCTCGCCTCCCACCAGGTCCTCGAGCTCGGGCGTCTCATCCAGCACCACCTGCCCGAGATCGACCCCGTCGAGGCCGTCGACAAGCAGCTGATGGGTCTTGGTGACGAGCGCGAACCGGTTGTCCGACAGGCCCTCCACCAGATAGACCTCCCATAGCGGCCGCGAGCGATCCAGCCGACGCGCGCAGACTCGGCCGACGAACTCCCTCAGGTGCTCCATCGTCCCGCCACGCGGCAGCGCCGAACGCCTGACGTGATAGCTGAGATCGAAGTCCTCGTCCTCCACCCAGACCGGCGCGGCCAGTGCCCCGGGCACGTGGCGCAGCCGCATCCGATAGCGCGGCACATAGGCCAGGCGGTCGTTGATGACCGCCACGAGGCGATCGGCGTCGAAGTCCTCCGGAGCGTCGAAGATATCCACCGCGCTGACATGCGCCGGTGTGTGCTGGGTGTCCAGCGCCAGGAGGGTCATCTCGCGCGCGGTCAAGCGGGTCGGCATGCCTCCAACCGTATCCGAGGCTCTCGCCCCGCTCCGCCCCCCGCCCGCGCGATTGCTGGCCTACCGCGGCGTATTCGCACCGATCGCGACGGGGGCAGTGCAGGAACTCGCACAACATCCGTCACGCGCAGGGACCCGGCTCGGTCTTTGTGCATAGGATCGGACTCCAGGAGGCCTGCCAATGAACATCTCGGTCAACGTCGATTGCACTCCCGCAGAACTGCGCGCGTTCCTCGGGCTGCCCGACGTCGCGCCCATGCAGAAGTCGCTCATGGATGCCCTCGAACAGCGGATGCTGGAATCGATGGAGACCCTGTCTCCGACGACCATGATGCGGGAGTGGTTCACCCCGTCCGGGTCGATGCACCAGGCGCTGCTCAACCTTTTCCAGGCCGGGCGCATGCAATCT
>JAUNRO010000510.1 GCA_030544185.1 Propionibacteriaceae bacterium
ATAATAGACCACCGGTCCGACACACACCAGGCCCCAGCACCGACCTCTTCCTCACGTGGCCCACCACTGCAGTCACAGCAACCAGAACGGGCATTGCATCCGCATCTGACGCCCTGGCTATGAGCCACGGGACTCTGCCGAGCGCACCCACCGGCGTGCCTCCCGCATCGGCGGTCGCTCGTGATGGACGAGATCGCTGACCAGCGGGACGAACCCACCGGCGGCCTCCCGGGCATACTGCACCAGCAGCTCCCCCGGCGCCTGACTAGCGGTGATCCGGCCCTGCCGGAGGAGCCGCTGGTGGACCGTGCGCTGGATCTGCATCGCCATCCGCGCGAGAGCCGCGTCGGGGGCGTTGCGGTGCTTGCGCACGGCGAGGTCGACCTGGCCCAGGGCGTCCAGCCCGCACTGTTCGACCAGATCGATCAGCAGCCCGATCTCGACGCCATAACCGCCGACGAAACCGACGGACTCGAGCACGTCGCGCCGCCCGGCGTACTCCCCCGCCAACGGCTGCACGAACCCCGTCAGCTCCGGCCAGTGCATCGCGAGCAGCGGCCGCGCGACCAGCTCGGTGACCCGCCCGCCGCCGCCCGGGACGACCCCGCCGGCGACCGACAGCGGCCGCTCATAGCAGCCCTTCACGAACGCCAGATCCTCGGTGAGAATCGGCCCGAACAGCCCCACGACGAGCTGCGGGTCGAAGTCGTGGAGATCCGAGTCGACGAACCCGACCACCTCACCGGTTGTGACCGCGAGCGACTTCCACAGCGCCTCGCCCTTGCCGGGCACGGCGCCGAGCTCGGGCAGGATGGCCGCCTGGGCATACACCACCGCTCCCGCCGCACGCGCCACCTCAGCGGTGTCGTCGGTGGAGTCCGAATCGATGACCACGAGCTCGTCGATCAGGCCGGCCCGCTCCACCAGCTCCGCCCGGATCGCGGCGACCATGACCCCGACGGTCGCCCGCTCATTGCGGGCCGGAAGCACCAGGCTCACCCGCCGCCCGGCCTTCGCCGCCACGAGGTCCCGGACGCGATAGTCCGTTCCCCGATAAGTCCGGGCCTCGAACCAGCGCTCCACCTCGCTCACCATGGGCGTCAGAATGCCAGGGAGCCCAGGGAAGGAGCCCCATGGACCAGGTGCAGGCGAATCGGCGGATCGTGCTGTGGCGGCACGGGCGGACGGCTTGGAACGTCGAGCATCGCGCGCAGGGCCAAAGCGATGTGCCGATCGACGAGTTCGGTCGCGAGCAGGCGCGGGAGACGGCGCCGGTGCTCGCGGGCTTCAATCCGGCAGCGCTGTGGTCCTCGGACCTGCTGCGGGCGACCGAGACCGCTGCCTATCTCGCGGAGGCGACCGGGCTGGCGGTACGCCTCGATCCGCGCCTGCGGGAATATGCGGTCGGGCTGCGGCAGGGATACACCTTCGAGGAGTTCCGGGTCGCGCATCCCGAGGTGCACCACCGCTTCTTCTCCGACCCGGACTATCACGTGCCGGGGGCGGAGGAGATGCCGGAGGTGCGCGCGAGGATGGCGGCAGCGCTGTGGGATGTCGCGAGCGCGCTCGCACCCGGGGAGACCGCGATCGTCGTGGGCCACGGGGCTTCGCTCACCGCCGGCATCCTCGGCTTCTTCGACGCCCCCTCCACGTTGCGCGAGATGCTCGGCGGCATGGACAACTGCGCCTGGGCGATCCTCCATGAGCATCCGGCGCGGGGCTGGCAGCTGACGGGATACAACCTCGATTCCGTCGGTGGCCCACGCCAGATCGGCAGTGGCGAGAACGCCGACTCCCCCGCCGCCCGCGCGGCGCGATGACGTTCCCGCGGGAACGTCGAATTCGTTGCAGCACAGGATTGTGGCGTTCCCGCGGGAACGCTCGCGAGGATCAGTCG
>JAUNRO010000511.1 GCA_030544185.1 Propionibacteriaceae bacterium
GGTACTAGGGGGTCTGGCGTCCTCCCCTCCCCCCGGGGTTGGACGCATGACTATGCAGAGCCGCGAGAATATGCGCTCGCTCGACCTGCTGCGGTCAGGTTGCAGCCTGGCTTCATCGGTCCGACGATCTTGGTTCGCGCGTCGTCGTGACCGAGATGCCACGTCGCTGCGCTGGTCCCGTCGACCAGGACTCCGCAGCCACACGCGCAGTGCAGCTGCGCTCCGTCGTCGAGCATCGCTTGGTAGGTGCGCTTCGCAGCGGCGTAGGTCATGGCGCCGAGCGGGGTGGGCCAGATGGAGGTGCCGTATCCCCGGTCGGTAGGCGTGCCTCGTGCCTGGTCCCAGGCCCGTAGGCAGGTTCGGCAGCGTCCACGGTAGGAGCCGGCAGGGATGATGCGTGGGCACCCGAGGCACCGTCTACCGGCTGCCATCTCACCCTCCCGCGAAGTCTGCCCCCGGCTCCGACCCTGCATGGTGCGCTCGCCGTGCGGCGCCTGGTGGTGGGTGTCGATCGGTGGGCCGGGGGTGGCATGACAAAACCCCTGCCCGGGTCTGGGGTCAGGGGTTACTACACGTAGTGTAGCGGGGCCATTCCACGGATGTCACGCCTCCCGCCACCGGCGCGTCATCGCCTCCAGCCGGGCCTGCTTCCGGGCGCTGCGCCGAGTGGCCGCACACTCCACCACCTCGGCGGTCAGGAACCGCATCCGGTCGGTGGTGGTGATCCTCACCGGCGACAGGTGGCCCTCCTCGGCCCAACGGTAGACCAGCGACCGCGAGACCCCGACAAGCTCGGCCGCTTCCTCCGCGGTGAGCGTGCTCACGCCCAGCCCTCGGGCTTGCCGAACAGGGCCACCCACTCGTCGTTGAGCGGTGGGTAGGAGTCGACGGGCACGCGGCGCGTGAACATGACGTACTCGCCCCAGCGGGTCGAGGTGATGTCGTCGTAGGGCAGGTCGCCGACGGCCTCGCCGTGGGGGAGCATGTGCAGCACCTCCGCCTCCAGGCCGGGTCGGTCCGGGTCGCGGATGATCTCGATCGCGTCCTCACGGTCGATGACCTGCCTCGCGTCCAGGCCGTTGCGCTCGCACCACTGCGTCATCGCCGGACCGATCGCCCACTTGCCCGACATCTTCGTCGGCATCAGCCTGCCTCCTGCTCGTACATCCGTGCCCAGATGAGATACCTCTGCTGGGGGATCTCCACCTTGCATTGCTGATTCTGGCAGGTGACCGTGTCCCGCCCGCCGAACTGGACCAGCGTGTGCCGGTGGCACTCCGGGCAGACGATCCCCTTGATCCGCTTGCTCATCTCCCGCCACGGCGCCAGCGCGTGTGCCTGCCCCATCACCATCCGCAGGTCTTCCATCATGTCCCCGATGAACTCCAGCCGCTCCAGCCATTCGAGGTTGGCGCGCAGCCACCGTGCGGCGGTCTCCCCGGCCAGGGTGGGGCGTGGCCCGGACCAGTGCTCCCGGCCCTGGTCCTCGGCGGCGGTCGTGGCGTAGGTGGGGCCGGTGCGGCCGTACCGCTCGCACACCCACTCAACCCACTCGGTCAGCAGGTCGCTGATCGCCACGTCGGCGTCGAGGCAGGCGAGGCGGATCGGCTCGCCCTCCTGCGGCGCGAACGTGTCGTTGCCGGTGACGTAGAAGTAGCGCGGCGCGTTCGACTCGACCGGCCAGTAGTCAGGGCGTCCATGCTTGGGCTGGGGCCGGACGTGGGCCTGCTGGGATGGTTCGACCATCTCCCGCAGGTAGCCCAGCTGCGTGGGCACGTCGGCCAGGGACGCGGACAGCCGCAGGTGGCATGTCTCGCAGAGGTGGCCGTACTCGGCGTCGCGGGGCAGGCAGCCGCGGCAGGTGTCGCGGTCCTCGCAGTCGGTGACGTGCTGGCC
>JAUNRO010000512.1:0-648 GCA_030544185.1 Propionibacteriaceae bacterium
GCGCCATGCATCAGCTCGTCGTCACGCTCGACTGCCCTGACCGCCCCGGCATCGTGCACGCGATCACCGGCGGCATCGTCCAGGCCGGTGGCAACATCACCGAACTCCAGCAGTTCTCCTCCCCGGACACGGGGCACTTCTTCACCCGCATCGAGGTGGATGGTGCGTCACGGGACGAGCTGCGCGCTGCGATCGGGGCGGCCACCGAGGGATTCGACGCCCAGTTGCGGGTCGACGACGCCACGCGGCCGGTGCGCACGCTGATGCTGGCCTCGAAGGCCGGCCACGCCCTCAACGATCTGCTCTTCCGCTGGAAGGGCGGCGACCTGCCGATCGTCGTCCTTGCGCCCATGGCGGCGCTCTACGACGTGCCGTTCACGCACCGATTCGTGACGCCGGAGACGAAACCGGATTTCGAGGCCGAGCTGCGGAAGGTGGTCGAGGAACAGGGCGTGGAGCTCGTGGTCCTCGCCCGCTACATGCAGATTCTCAGCCCCGAGTTGTGCGAGTTCCTCGCTGGCCGGGCCATCAACATCCACCATTCCTTCCTGCCCGGGTTCAAGGGGGCCAACCCGTACCGCCAGGCCCATACCCGGGGCGTGAAGCTCATCGGAGCCACCGCCCATTTCGTCACGGGGGAGCTGGATG